>JAHDDF010000001.1:30916-54212 GCA_020629475.1 Saprospiraceae bacterium | reverse complement strand
AAATTTCAAATCAACCAAGCATGATGTCCTTCTTATCCGCGATTATCATTCTCTTGACTTTATTCGGGAATTCTAATCCGGGGAAGGACATCATTATCGTTCTAAAAAACCAAGCGGATACGAAGCAAGCGCTTCAAATACCACACAAGGAAGACAAGGCTGAATACGTATTCAAAACCCTAAGCCAAACCGCAGAGGAATCCCAAGGGAATATCATAGATTTTTTGAATGAACATGACTTGGAACACCGTTCCTTTTTTATCGTGAATGCCATAGCCGTTCAAGATGTCCCGGAACGGCTTATCGCCGATTTGAAAACATTTCCCGAAGTAGATTATATCCAAGCGGACAATCCTATAAAAACCCCGGATTTCAAGTCGGAACATCAAGTGCCAACAAACCACCGCACTGCCGAATGGGGCATACAAATGATAAAAGCCGATAGCGTTTGGGATATGGGTATCCGTGGTAAAGGTGCCGTTATTGCCGGACAGGATACCGGCTACGACTGGAAGCACCCCGCATTAAAAAACCAATATCGTGGTTGGCAAAATGAAACTGCGACCCATGACTACAATTGGCATGATGCCATCCGCAAGTTCAGTGAACTACATACCACGAACTTCAATCCTTGCGGTCTAGATATTTCAGAACCTTGCGACGATGGCAGTCACGGCACCCACACTATGGGTACTGCGGTTGGTCTTTCCGGCTCTAATGAAATTGGCGTAGCACCCGAAGCGGAATGGATTGGCTGTAGATGTATGGAAAGGGGCTGGGGAAAACCTTCAACCTATATCGAATGTTTTGAATGGTTTATGGCTCCTACGGATTTAAACGGCAAAAATCCTGATACTTCCAAAGCTCCGGATGTAGCGGTAAATTCTTGGCATTGTCCGGAAATAGAAGGATGTAATCCTGATAATTTCAAAACCATGCGAATGGTTGTGGATAATTTGAAGTATTCAGGGGTAGTCGTGGTGGTTTCCGCAGGAAATGCCGGGGATTCCGGTTGTTCTTCCATCTCCACACCTACGGCGATATTCGAGAACTCCTTCGCGATTGGCGCTACGGACTTTTTGGATTCCTTATCTTCTTTTAGCAGTAGAGGCCCCGTAATTATCGATGGAAGCGGACGGGTAAAACCGGATGTTTGCGCCCCGGGCGCAGGTGTTCGTTCTTGTATTCCGGGATCGCAGTATGCCGTGTTTTCAGGAACGAGTATGGCAGGACCGCACGTTGCGGGAGTAGTGGCACTCATGATTTCCGCCAACCCAAACCTTAGGGGGCAAGTGGAACAAATTGAAACCATCCTTGAAAAAACGGCGGTACCCATCGGTTATTTAAATGATAACTGCGGAACACCTTACGAATCCGGGTTCCCGAATAACACCATCGGTTATGGAAGGGTAAATGCCCATGCCGCGGTTCAAGCCGCCATGAATGATGCTTACCCTCAAAGTTCCTTGGATAATGAACTGCTGGTATACCCCAATCCGGGAAGGGACAATTTCAATATTCGGTTTCCGTATAAGGATAGAAAAACGACAATCACCCTATGGAGTTCGGACGGGAAATCCTTGTTCCATGATGAACTAACTTTACTTGGACAGGAGATGGAAATCCAAGGGGATAATTTACCGCCGGGTGTAATTTTCTACAAGGCGGAACAAAACGGGAGAACTTGGTTCGGGAAGTGGGTAAAGCTCTAGGACCTAGATTTCTTTTCACCTAATTTTTCCTCCAGTTTTTCCAAGCGCTTCATGGCGCTCATCAATTCCGGTAATTGGCGAAGCATTGCCAATTGGCGGTACATATCACGAACCTCCTGGGCAGGAGAACCGAAATAAGACTTACCGTTACCCTCGATGGATTTGGAAACGCCGGATTGCGCCAAAACCACCGCTTTGGCACCAATGGTAATATTCTGCGCAACACCTACTTGACCGTAGAGAACAACACCATCTTCAATTATGGCTTTTCCTCCGATTCCTACTTGAGCCGCAAACAAGCAGTTCCTGCCTACTACCGCTCCGTGCCCGATGTGGACTTGGCTATCGAATTTGGTTCCCGCACCAATAAAGGTATCACCGGACACCCCGATATTAATGGTACAGCAAGCCCCGATTTCCACATCGTCCTCAATTACGACACGACCGCCCGAATGCCATTTCTCATGATGCGATTCGTAACGCTTATAGTAGAAAGCATCGGAAGCAATTACGGAATTCGGATGGATATTCACGTTCTTACCTATGATCGTATTTCCTACAATGGTGGTATTCGCTTGAATAATGGAACCTTCCCCGATTTCCACATTGTGCCCCACAACTACGTTTGGTTCAATGATAACCGAAGGATGGATTTTCGCGGAATCACTAATGGCGGAAGTTAAAGCAACAAAAGGACGCTGCTCCTTCACCAAGGAATTATACGCCTCAAAAGGATTTTCGCAAACCAAGAGGGTTTTACCTTCAGGATTTTGCGTCCTTTGGTTCATAATAACAAAGGTCGCCGCCGAATTAAGGGAGGCATCAAAATACTTAGGGATATCAACGAAGGTCATATCTCCTTCCTCCACCTTGTGGATCTCGTTTAAACCGGTTACGATTCTATCGGGATCACCGATAATTTCGGCACCAATCTTTTCCGCAATGACCCTTACCGGGATGGGTTGAGCTAGCTTCATCTGTTTTCGTTAATATCCGCTTAGGATGGCTTTTGGATGCAAAAATTAAAACGATCCTTAAAGACAATACGTCTACCCAAAAGCTGCGAGAAGCGAATTTAGCACATTTTCAACAATTTCCCGGTGGCATGTCGCAATAAGAGGACATAGAGCGCATTATGTTATGTAGAAGACTTACAGAATACACTCGATTCTTTCCTTGGAATGTTTTATAATGCAATCATTATGGGAAACCTTTTCATGACAATATGATTGAACAACGCCTACAATCATTTATCCGGTATTTACGCTACGAAAAACGGTACTCCGAGCATACGGTTACCGCCTATCGCGGGGATCTTAAGCATTTGACTTCCTTCATGGAAACCATCTACGCCATGGACAATCCCGAGGATATCCAATTTACCCACTTGCGTTCTTGGACCATTGAATTGGTGGAATCCGGAATAGCGCCCCGCTCCATTCACCGGAAAATCGCGTCGGCAAAATCCTTTTTCAAGTACATGCTCCGGGAAGGTTTTATCGGAACGAATCCCGCTTCTAAATTAATTGCCCCAAAAACACCCAAGCGCCTTCCTACTTACGTAGAGGAAAAAGACATGCGCAAGCTCTTGGAACAACTGGAATTCCCGGACGACTTCGAAGGCATACGGGACAAAACCATTATAGAGTTATTCTATGCCACGGGCATAAGACGGGCGGAACTCCTTGGGATTAAACTCCCGGATGTAAATATCCAAGCAGCTACCTTGAAAGTATTAGGTAAAAGAAACAAGGAAAGAATCATTCCTCTTGGAAATTTCATCATTCCCGTTTTGGCGGAGTACTTGGACGCAAGAAGCAAAACTTTCCCCGAACCGGGAACGGACGTCCTTTTCCTTACCGGAAAAGGACGTCCGATGTATCCCAAGGCAGTATACAACGTGGTAAAAAAATATCTCTCCCTGATAACTACCAATGATTACAAGGGACCGCATAGTCTCAGGCACACCTTTGCCACGCACCTCTCTAATCGAGGTGCCGACCTTAATGCGGTCAAGGAATTACTAGGGCACGCAAACCTATCGGCTACCCAAATCTATGTTCACAACTCCATTGAAAGGTTAAAACAGGTCTACGAAAAAGCACACCCAAAAGGCGATAAAAAAGAAAAAAAATAACGCCCCAAACACCTGTTTTTCTTGTGTTTTCGGGAATCTTTCACCTCTTGAATTTGTTATATACGTGTAAGTTCTTGGTTAAGCAAACACCAATGTTCGCAAAATTATTTTTCGCTAAACATTGAAAATGCTTAAGGAAAAATTTACATTAGCTAGTACTACAGAACATTTGAATGCTGAAATGTTGTTTGAATCTAAACTTTTTCACATGGTAGATTTCTTTTCTCGTTATACTTCGTCTAACAAAAAAACAATTGCTACCATATTGAAAAATAAGAATCCAAACACCTTCTAACTTCCTGCCGTTTTTTCAGATGTAACGCATATACAATATTTTATCTCTTCATGCCAAAATAAATGTCATATGAAGATTAAAACGCAAGCGGTTCACTTCACCGCAGATCAGAAGCTTATCGATTTCATCGACAAAAAAATGACCAAACTCGAACAATTTTATGACCGAATACAATCCGGTGAGGCAGTCCTCAAACTGGAAAATTCCGGTCAAGTCAAGGATAAGGTAGCAGAACTACGATTAAACGTCCCCGGAACAACGCTGATAGCGAAAGACACACAGAAAACCTTTGAAGCCGCGGTAGATTTCGCATCGGAATCCCTCCGGCGTCAACTCATGAGATACAAGGACAAAACCCAATCTCGACGTTAGCCAACCTAACCAACGCGCAGGAGGAAAAGCCACAAAGGGATAACCTTTGTGGCTTTTTACATTTTTATTCTTTAATCCTTACTTATTTTCTATTCCGTTCCAAAACATATTCTTTCCGGATTTTGTATTGTTGATATCTCAACGCCGGAGAATGCGCGCATTCTCCGGCGTTGAGAATCGACGAAAAATCACACATGGAGACGAAAAGAATCATCGCGACGGTACTCACCGTCCTTTTTGCGCTATTAATCCTTGCCGGCGCATTTATGGTCATGAAATCTTGGACCACCCCACCAGAAGAAGAAAAACCTTCTGAAGAAGCCGATTCCGGTAATAAGGAGGAAACATCCGGTACTGATGCCGCACTGAAAGAATTTCCTTCAGTTGAACTTTTGACCGTAGAAAATAAAAGCATGGGCAATGGGCTTTCCGCCGAGGGGCGCTTGCGTCCTTACTACAAAACGGAAATCGTGGCGGAACTACCCGGCATGGCTCAATCCGGCAACAAACCTTTCAAGATTGGTTCAAAATACACCAAGGGGGAAACCATGATCACCCTTGACAACCGTGATGCCGTTCTAGGGTTACAAGCAGCAAGGGAGCAAGTACGCCAAATCGTTAGTTCCATGCTCCCGGACTTAAAAATCGACATGCCGGAGTCATTGCCGCAATGGGAAAAATACCTCTCAAGCTTCAACGCTTCATCAAGCATACGTGAATTCCCGAAACCCTTATCGGATAGGGAAAATTACTACGTCATTAATAAAGGGCTTTACGTTCAATACAGGAATATCAAAGCGGAAGAACATCGTTTGAGCAAGTATTCCGTAACCGCTCCCTTTGATGGCGTACTTGTTTCCGCTAGCGTGGATGAAGGTTCTTATGTAAGGGCAGGTGTTCCCCTAGGCGTCTTGATGAATGCCTCCGTATACGAAATGGAAGCCGCTGTTCCCGTAGCGGATTTGAAATCCATCCGTCGAGGCGCAAGCGTAAAGGTGGTATCCGATGATTCGGGAAAACGTTGGAACGGAAAAATCAAACGTATTTCGGATTTGGTGGACGCCAATACACAAACCGCTACCGTCTATATTTCCCTGACGGGTTCAGGACTAAGGGAAGGGCAATACCTGCGCGCGGAGCTTCCTGTTTCCACAACCGAAAAAGCCGTGAAAATCTCTAGGGCACACCTCGCCCCAAACGAGAAGGTTTTCGTAGTAAAGGATTCCAAATTAGCACTCCAAGAAGTAAGGGTTCTTCGCTTTGAAGGAGAAGACGTTTGGGTCTCCGGGCTTGCTGACGGGACCCAACTACCCAAGGAGCCCGTTGCGGGCGCATTCGAAGGCATGGACGTTACCGTCCGATAATTTCATCACCGGACACTTAATGCCATGACAGCCATAATTAGATATTTTATCAACAACCCCGTTTCGGCAAACTTGCTGATGTTTACCCTTCTCGTGGGCGGTATTATCGGTGCTTCCTTGATGAAGTCCACCTTTTTCCCCGAAACCACGGAGAAAATCATCAACATCCAAACCGTTTACCCGGGTGCTTCCCCTTCCGAAATCGAGGAAGGTATCGTTATTAAAATCGAGGAGGAACTCAAGGGGATGGAAGGTGTGGAAAAAATCACTTCCTCCTCCCAAGAAAACGCGGGCTCTGTTACCGTTCAGGTATTGAATGGATATGAAGCGGATGAAGTCATCAAGGACGTAAGAAATGCCGTGGACGCCATTAATTCTTTCCCATCAGGGATGGAACCCGCTACTATTTACGTGGCGGAAACCACGGATTTCGCCATCGCTTTCGGGCTTTCCGCCAATGTGGATCTCAAGACGCTCAAGGAGGAAGCAAGGAATATAGAAGATGAATTGCGGGAAACCGCAGGTGTTTCCAATGTCCGTCTCAGCGGCTTCCCCGACGAGGAAATCGAAATCGCTTTTAAGGAGGATCAACTTCGCAAATTTAAGATGACCTTCGCCGAGGCGGCACGTGCCGTGCAATCCTCCAATATTATTACCACAGGTGGTACCATCAAGGGCAAGGACGAAGAGTTACTTATCCGTGCGGAGAACAAACAATATACCGCTGCCGAATTGAGGGATATCGTGGTAAGAACATCCAACAATGGTTCCGTGGTAAGGCTAGGGGATGTTGCCGAGGTAAAAGACAAATGGGCGGATAGCCCCAACCGGGAATACATCGACGGCGACAAGGCGGTTATCATCAGTGTATTCCACACCAAGGCGGAGGACGTTCTTACCATTTGTGAAAACGTCAATAATTATATCAAGGAATACAATCTCCGCAAGGGGAACCCCTTCAAGGCAACACTCCTTAGGGATAGTTCCATTGCCTTGAATCAGCGTATAAACTTATTGGTAAAAAACGGTTTAACGGGTTTCCTAATAGTAGTAGTCCTCCTTACCCTTTTCCTCAATTGGCGCTTGGCTTTTTGGGTGGCAATCGCCATTCCTATCTCCTTCGCGGGAATGTTCATTTTTGCGCCCATGCTTGGGGAAACCATCAATATCATATCCCTTTTCGGGATGATATTGGTTATCGGTATCCTCGTGGATGACGGGATTGTCATATCGGAAAACATATATCAACTGCACGAAAAAGGGCTTTCCGCCAATGAGGCAGCAGTAAAAGGAACCATGGAGGTTTTGCCTGCCGTTACGGCGGCGATTATTACCACGGTAATCGCCTTTAGTTGTTTCTTCTTCTTGGATGGCGCCATCGGGGAATTCTTCTCCAGCATGGCGGTTATCGTAATCTTCTCCTTGATATTCTCCTTGGTGGAAGGTGCGCTAATATTGCCCGGGCACGTCGCCCATTCCGACGCCATGAAGGAAGGCGGCAAGAAAGCTTTGCTCAACAGGGCAATGGATAGCGTCCTCTTCTTTTTCCGTGATAAGATTTACGCGCCCATCCTGAAGATCGTTACCATGAACTTCTGGACCTCCCTTGCCATGCCCATCATCATGATTGCGGGAATGGTCTTGGTAGTCGGTGCGTTTTCAGGCGGGAAAGTTTCAGGGACTTTCTTCCCGAACATCCCCTTGGATGCGATTAACGCTACCCTAAAAATGCCGGCGGGAACGCCTGATGAAATTACGGAAGCTCAATTGGACAAGGTGGAACGTGCCATTTGGGCAACCAACGAAAAGGTAAAAAATGATTTCTATGACGGAAAAACGGACTATATCCTTTCCGTCCAAAAATCAGTAGGCCCTACTTCCTATGACGGTCGTATAACCGTAAATCTCGCAAGTGCGGAAATCCGCGGAAACGAGGTTTCGGAACGCGACTTTTCACGTATGGTACAAGAGGTCATGGAACCCTTGGACAACGAGGAATTTTTCTCCATGCAAAACATCAGCCCTTTTGGGGTAGCGGTTTCCGTAAACCTACAAAGCGAGAACAAGCAGGAGT
Organism: Saprospiraceae bacterium; assembly: GCA_020629475.1. Taxonomy (GTDB): domain Bacteria; phylum Bacteroidota; class Bacteroidia; order Chitinophagales; family Saprospiraceae; genus JAHDCE01. The sequence continues at coordinate 46,258 of JAHDDF010000001.1, read as the reverse complement.
TAAACAATGCTGTTCGTGACCTTAAGGATGCCTTGGCAAAACGCAGGGAACTCAAGGACATCGTGGACGATAACCAAGAAGGTTTGAGGGAGGTCAATATCTCCTTGAACAAGAAGGCTGAATTCCTAGGGCTTAACCTCAACGAAGTAGTGGGTCAGGTACGCCAAGGATTCTTTGGTTTTGAAGTACAGCGACTTCAAAAGGGAAGGGACGAGGTAAAAGTTTGGGTTCGTTATGGCGACAACGACCGTAATAATATTGATAAACTCAAGGAGATGAAAGTCCGTTTCCAAGACGGGCGTGAGTTCCAACTTTCGGAAATAGCGGAATTCACCATTGAGCGTGGCGTGGTAAATATCCGTCACTTGAACGGTAAGCGTGTCGTGAATATCTCCGCTGACGTAACCAACGACAAGGTTTCCGTTTCCAATATTAATACCGCCGTTACGGATACCATCCTACCACCCATTCTTGCCAATTACCCCACGGTAGGCTTGGACTACGGTGGGCAAAAAGAGGAAACCGCGAAACTGCAAGCGTCGGTAAACCAGGTTATGCCGGTGATTCTTTTCGCCATGTTCTTGTGTATTGCGGTGGTATTCCGCTCCGTGAGCCAATCCGCGATTGTGTTCTTGCTGATTCCGTTCTCCTTCATCGGGGTAGTGGGTGGTCATTACTTGCTAGGAAAGCCTTTGAGTATCCTTTCCGGTTTGGGTATCATCGCGCTTATCGGGATATTGGTGAATGACGCGCTGGTCTATATCGCCGCGTATAACGATCTCATAAAAGAAGGGAAGAATCAATGGCAAGCTACCTACGAGGCAAGCTTGAGTCGTTTCCGACCTATCGTTTTGACATCCATTACTACCATTGCGGGTTTACTTCCGCTCTTGAACGAGAAGAGTACCCAAGCGGAATTCCTTAAACCCATGGCGATTTCCGTCTCCTTCGGTTTGATGGCAATTACGGTGATCATCCTATTGCTATTACCTGCCTTATTGATTTTATCAAATCGGATAAAGTACGGTTTGGTTTGGATGTTGAGCCTCACTTTCGGCAAACCTGAACCTACCTTGGAATCCGTGGAACCGCACTACCAAGGCACGCGCCATTGGGTTATCGGTTTGATTTCCGCCATCCTTGGAACGGCGGTGCTTTATTTCATTTATTCCTCCAATTTCGGATAATCTCCTAGACAATGATGAAGCATACCATTAGCATTGTTTTGCTTGTTTTTCTTTTTTGCCTTACGGCGATGGGGCAAAAACCCATTAGCTTATCGGAGGCGATTGAAATAGCATTGGCGAACAATTACCAGATCCAAATCGCGGAGCGGAATATCGCGATAGCGGAAACCAATAATACCCTTTTGGCAACAGGCAGGTATCCTAGGGTGGATTTCAACTTACGTTCCAACAATAGCTATACCCGAACCAATAACCCGGCGGGGTTTATCCCATTGGTCAATAATATCAGCGGTGGTTTAACCCCGAGCGTGGACGCTCAATGGATCGTTTTTGATGGTTTTAAATTCCGTATCCGTAAAAACCAATTGGAGCAAAACGAGAATTTTAGTCGTTCGCAAACGGGAATAGCGGTGGAAAATACCATTCGTTCCGTGATGCTGGCGTATTATCAAGCCATTGTCCAAAAGGAGCAGCTTGGCGTTTTGGAATCCGTTTTGGAATTGGATAGGGAGCGAATTAAGAATGATAAAATCCGTGCGGAATACGGACAAGGCGGAAGATTCGCGGAAGTACAAAGTACGGACGCCCTTTTGAACGATTCCACGACCTATCTTATCCAAACCAACACCTACGAAAACGCTTTACGCAATCTAAAATTCGCGATGGGTGTGGATGAACCCGGTTTACCTTATGCCCCTTCGGAAGCATTGGAGGATTCTTTTGACTCCTATGCCCTAGCGGATTTGAAGGAAAAAATGCTGGCGGATAACAATAGTTTAAAGCAGCTTTATATCAATTCCGAATTGGCGAAACTGAACGTGGACCTACAAGCCTCGGATCGATATCCTACCATTAGTCTAAACTCCGGCATTTCCTTCACGGAAAGTGTTTTCTGGCAAAGCGGTACGAATCCGTTTACCCAAGAGGCATTCGGTTCCGATTTTAGTAATAATCTCAATTTTTATGTCAATGGGGCGCTTACCTATCCCATTTATGATGCGGGTGCCAGGAAGCGCAACAAGCGTACGGCGGAGATTGAGGCGGATATCGCCCGCTTGAATATCGAGGATTTAAAGCGGAGTTTGGAATCGCAGTTGGAAATTGCCTTGGCGGATTATGAAAACCGCCTTGAGATATTGAAACTTACGGAACGACTGATTGATAATGCCCAAGAAAATCTAGGTATTGCCGAGGAACGTTTCAAGGGCGCTCAAATTTCCTCCTTCGATTACCGGACCATTCAGTTGGCGTATCTCAATGCCAATCAGGCACGCTTGAACGCGCTTTTGAACGTGAAGAACGCGGAGATAGAGTTGATTCGATTGACGGGGGGATTGGTGCGGTGATGTTTTGTGCGGATGATTGAATTGTTGTGCGGTTGGAAAACCGCACAAGGGGGGAGTATTAGGAATTCATTGCCGTTATTATCCGTTCTACTTGATGCCCGTGATGGATAATATGATCATGAAAAAAATGGAGCGTTCCCACCATGTTTAAGCCTCCGGCTATGGGGTGTTTAAATACGGATACTTTCATTTTCTCCTGCGGAAAATCATCCAAGTATTTTTTCAAACCCGCGCTACAAGCAAGAAATGCTCCCGATAGTTCCTCGTAGTTTTTCCCGCCCATGGGTGCTAATGTATCCAAGGGTGCGGCAACCTTTCTCGACGATTTCATGAATTGCCGCATCATCATGGCTTTTGCCTTGCCACTGATACCGATTTTGTAGGTGCTTTCTTTTGGGGGATTCTTTTCGAAACGTTGTAAAATCAAGGTTTCAGAAATTAGTAAGTGCTCCAATACCTCATTCATGGACCACTCCTTTTCGGAAGGTTTGAATGTTCGTTCCTCCTCGGAAAATTCTGATAATCGTTCCAAGAATTTACCCTTCGCCTCCTTGTATTCGTTATAAACAACTTCCAACTTCGGTAACATTCGTCTACTTCTTTTCTGGTTAATGCTTGGAGTTGAGTAAAGTTTGGATTTTAATCCACTCCGGTGTAAATATCCGAAATTCTCATTGGACTATAACAATGTATACCTCTTCCCGGGCAAGCTTCTCAAAACACCCTTAAATTCCAAATTCAAGAGTACCCCGGCGAGTTTACTTTGCATAAAACCCGTTTTGTGGCTGAGGTCATCCACACCCATGCTTCCCTCGGATTCCAAGGCGAGGACGATGAGTTTTTCCTCATCATTGACATCATGAAAAAGACTTCTTTGGACGGGTGATTTCGTACCGTCCTTATCCCAGCCCATAATGTAACCGATATCAGCCGCGGATTCAATCAATTGCGCCTTATGCGTTTTGATCAGCTTATTGCAACCTTGGGAAACAGGATCGTTCAATCTGCCCGGGACGGCAAAAACATCCTTATTATAACGATTAGCGATTTCAGCCGTAATCATGGAACCTCCTGAACTACCGGATTCCACTACTACTAATGCATCACTTAAACCCGCAATAACCCGATTCCGCATAGGAAAATGTGGTGCGTCGGGTTCCTCCTTGGAGGTAAACTCGGTCAGAAGCCCTCCGTTTTCCGTCATTTTCAAGGCGGTTTGTTTATGCCTTGCGGGATAAATCTTCTGTAATCCATGTCCTAGACAACCAAAGGTGGGAATTCCCGTATCCAAACTTTTGCGATGGGAGCAGACATCAATACCATAAGCGAGACCACTGATGATACTCACGTTATACTCTTGGAGTCCTTCAATGATGGATTCACAAATTATTTTTCCGTGCTCCGTAGGTTTTCGGGTACCGATGATACCTACCGTCCGCTCCGGATTCAAATCACCCTGTCCTTTGAAATACAGAAGTAAAGGTGCATCATGAAAATGCGTCAAGCGTTTGGGGTACGATTTATCCGTATAAAAAAGGATTTTAATATCGTGTTTTTCGGTAAACATCAATTCCGTTTCCGCTTCCTCGAAATAGGATTTTTCAAGGATGGTTTTGGCTAATGATGCCCCTACGCCCGGAACAGTCATTAACTCTTTTTTTGACGCCTGAAAAACCTCATCTACACCGCCGCAATAGGAGACTAAACGCCGCACCAAAACGCCTCCTGCCTTGGGAATCCGCGTCAAAGCAATCTTATTTATTTCCTGTGCCATTCATATTTATTACAAAGCAATCCTTTCCATGTATCCTTTAACTAGAGCATACAATAGGATTCCCTGTTATATTTGTAAGCATTGAACGGTTTCAAGCAATTTGTCGTTCCGTTCATATCCATAGAGAAAACCAAGCGGAAATGTGAGCATTTCAGGCTAAAAATTTGTGACGCCCCTTTCCTCTTCCCTGTCTTAATGTAAAACATACCACCATGACCGAAAGAAAAAAGACGACTACCCGAAAGAAGAAAAGCACCGGAGGACTGGGGGAAAGCATGCAATCCCTAGGAAAAGTAGAGGTAATTTTTGTCCTAGTAACCCTCTTTTGTTTTTTTGCTTGGGCAATTTCCCGCTGCAGCAAAAGTTCCGCACGAACTTCCAATCCAACTACGGAAACAGAAACACCCGCCAATACGGGCGAAGGAACCATTTCATCCCCGGCTGCCGCTAATACGCCTAGCAATCCTACGTATGACATGGATGAAACACCCGCCACTCCCGCCACTCCTCCTCCAAGTGCTTCAGGGGAAACCGAAGTGGTAAGCCGTCCGGGAGGGAACACATCTACTTCCGGCAGGAGGGATTACACGCCATTGTATGTTACCCTAGAAGGTTTGAAGGTTAGAAAGGAACCTCAGCTCAATGGCTCAATCGTAACGAAACTCTCCTTGCACGATGAGGTTTTCTTTATGGAGAAGAGGACGGATTTCCGTCAAAAAATCAATATCGGAGGGGAATACACCAATGAACCTTGGGTATATGTAAAAACCCGTAAAGGACATGTCGGTTGGGTTTACGGTGCCGGTGTTCATTACTTCAAATGGGATAGGCTAAAAGATCCTTTACCTTCCATTGACGAAGACGGGGAAGAAGTGGTGGAATAATGAAGAATCGGTAATTAAGAATGAAGAATTATAAAAAATGAATGGCTAGGCGATTTCCCGCCTAGCCATTCATTTTTTATCTAGAGTATGGATTTACTTAAACTTCGCTTTGGAAGTTCTTTGAATCCAACAACCGATTCTTACGGAATCTCCTTCTTTTACGCCTCTCATGAAACCGTCCTGCTTTTCAGGAAGGTACTGATAGTACTGGTTGATGAGTTTCTGCGCCTTTCCTGAAACCGCAGGATCTTTCTTCGCTTTATACCACTCATCCATTGCGGGGAAAATCACGATTTGGCTATCCCATCCTCTTCCGGGACCGCAAATTGGTCCACTGGACGCGTACAGCTTACCGATAAGCAGGTGCGGCTCTCCCCATCCGGGCTTCAAGCTTGATGCACGCTCCGCGTAAGTACGCGAGTTAGAGTATTGTTTTTGACGGTAGTAAATCTTGGCGATAACCAAGGCGTATTGCGCCTTATTCTCATTGGATACGTCAGGACGATCCAAAAGTTCCTTATAACAATCTATCGCACCATTATAGTCTCCGCCACGAAGGAGCTCGGAACAACGCGGACGCTGTGACCCGGGGTTCGGGTCAGTTGGATTGGTGGCAACCGGTGGCGTGTAGCAATGCTTCTGGTATGCCGCCTCCAGTTCCGCCATCCGAGGATCCGTTTTAGCGCAACCACCCCAAGAGAGAATGGAATAAGCCTCATTGATTACGGTACAATCATCCGGGCTTTCCTCGAACTCGTTTAGGTAACGCTTGTAGTAATCACAATCGTAGAATCCTTTTTCCGCCTCGAATTCCTCCAAGCGAATGGGGGCGTATCCTTCTACAACCTGATAATCCTTCAAGGCTTGACCTTTTGCCGTTTTTAATCCGTTCGCTAAGGCATCTTGAATTAAACCGGCATATTTTCTTGCCTCGTTCATATCAATCGCCTTCGCCTTGTATTGCTTGATCAACAAATCCGTAAATGGATTAAGTACGAAAGCTTGCGCCTTGCTACCGTCCAAGTCCATGGATTTTTTGAAAATGGCATACTTCTCCGTTTCGGTGGAGTAGTCGGGGTAGTTGTAATACATATCAAAAGCCTTCCTTCCTAGGGAATAACCTTTGTCTTTGGGATAGCACTCCAACATTTCATCGTAGAGTTTCATGACCATATCCACGTTTTCCTTTTTATCGGCATCCGTGGTGGCTTTTTGAAAGCGATCATTATAAATAGACGCCCCCCAAACATAAACGAGGTTACGTTTACCGTCGGCGGCGGGTGCTACATCGTATACCTTTTTCCAAAGCGGGTATGCATTTTCGTACCTGCCGGCTCTAATCTCGTCCCTACAAAGCACGTATGCCTCAATAACCTCGTCCTCATTGGGCGCGTCCTTGAAGGTAGGGCACGGGCTATCCGGTTCCGGTTGTGCGGGAGCCTCTACAACGGGCTCTTCTTTCGGTGTTTCCTCGGCTACCTTTGGGGTACATGCCCAAGTAAGAAGAATGGGTGCCAAGAGTATTAAAAACAAATTCCGTTTCATGGTGATTTCGCGTTTCGTTATCTAATCTTTACCGGGAATACTATGATTCCTAGTACAATGGATGCAAAATACGTTGTCCGGGGTGGAAAAGGAGGTACTAAACACTTAAGTAATTCAAAAATTATTGATTTGGCTGCATGGTTTTGCTCCTTTCTTTTTTCAATAACGGGTTTTACCGGCATTGCCGGTGTTATGCTTTTTCTAAAATCGGAAAAGGAAATATTAAAGGATTCTTACCTTCAAGATGATGAATATTACAAGAATCAACGTTTGGTCGAGCCCCAGAAACATCTCTACCGCATTTATGTACGCTTGGGGAAACCGTGATGATTGCACGGTGGTGGACGAACCTTTATATGCCCATTATCTTAGGGTTTCCGAAGCGGAACATCCGGGAAGGGAGGAAATCATGGCTTCTCAATCACGGTATGCGGAAGAAGTAGTAAAGGAGGTGATTTTTGGTCCATACGATTCAAGAATTGCCCTATTCAAACAAATGACCCATCACTTGGTGGATTTGGATAGGCGTTTTCTTTTGGATACAAAAAACGTGTTGTTGATCCGGAATCCGGAGGAAATCATTGCCTCTTATTCCAAGGTCATCCCCAAAGTATTGATGCGTGACATAGGTATAGAAATGCAAACCGATTTATTGGCCTTTTTGGAAGATAACGGGCAGCCGCCGGCTATCGTGGATGCCAAGGAATTGCTGCTTGATCCTGAAGGCGTTCTTCGTCAATTATGCATAATTTTGGATGTCCCTTTCTCAAACAGAATGCTTTCTTGGGAAAAAGGCGCTAGAAAAGAAGATGGTGTTTGGGCAAAATATTGGTATACCAATGTTCACAAATCCCAAGGATTCCAAAAGTACCGCCCTAGGGAAATACACCTTGAAGGTGATTTAAAAAAATTGGCGGATGAATGCCGCCCCCACTATGATGCCCTGTTTAAAAAATGCTTGAAAGCTCATGCGTAACTACGGCTTCTTGATTCCTCTCTTATTCCTATTTTCTTGTGGTTCCGGAACTACCGGTGGAACTCAAGGCTATTTCCTTGAGAATAATTCCAAGTACGAGCTATCCTGTATTTCCGCCACATTGGAATTCAATGGATGCTCCGGTATCATTGTCAGTCAAAGTGAAAACTTACCCACTTTCAAGCCCTTTGACCAATGGGACGGGCACGGAATTAAACTCAGCATAAGGGATTCCACTCTTCCTGATACCTTGATTTTCCAGTACGAAAAATACCGCCACGGTTTAAGACGCAGCAACAGCGGTGATTTTAAAGTACCGGCTAATGATGCCTGTACCAGAATCCCGGAATTAACTTGTAAAATGCTCTTTAAGTAAGAGTTTTACTTATTTCCCTTAGGCACGAATACATAACTAAAATTCACCCCGAAGGCACTCGAAAAACCAATATTGTCCGCTCCGTATATCCCGATTCCGGGACCTATAAAGAAACCTAGTTGGAGATTGCTTTTCCAAGTTTTCTGCACACCGAAAATAGGTGCTATATCAACACCTCGTACCACATCGAATTCATCCGAGTTATCATAGATAGCAGGACCCGTATAACCGATGTGGGCACCAAAATATAGGCCTGAGTTATTATAAATGGTTTTCCCTTTGCTGATTCTTTTATCACGGTTGAAGAAAACCCGGTATTGGGTCACGAATTCAGGAGCGATGATAAGGAATGTCTCATTCTCATTCGTGGTGGAAAAAGTCCCGCCTGTCGCAAAACCTAATTTGACATTGAACAGTAAGGTTTGCCTTTCTTTCACTTGGTATTCATAACCGACTCCCAAAGGGATGAAATCCAAGCGGAATGCCCCGGGGTCAATGGCTCCCGTATCTTCGGTTTGGGAAAAAAGGGAAAGGGGAAGGACGAAAAGAAAAAGTAGGCAGAAGTTTTTCATAATGGTCTTGGATTGAAATGGTTTTTATACTTAAAGGCAAATATGCTCCTTGTATTTTCCGGAAGGCGATTGTTAAGATTTAAGGCTACCTGATTTCCTATCGGTTGTTGTTTCAATCAGGAGACTGAAGTAACCTTTCCTCCGGTTTTAAAACTACCTCTATCCGGAAAGCTTTCTTATTTTCCCGAAAAATTAGAAAGACGATGCTGCAGAAGTTCGATCAACGGAATAAGGATTTGCTTGTTTATGTCAAGGATGGCTTATACCACAGGGACGAGGCGAAAGTCTCCGTCTTTGATAGCGTAGTGCAAGGCGGTGATGCCGTTTGGGAAGGGTTAAGAGTCTACGACGGACGAATTTTCTCCTTGGATGAACACTTGGAACGTCTTCAAAATTCCGCTCATGCCCTAGACTTTAAAGATATTCCCGGAAACGAAGAAATTAAGGAAGCCCTGTTCCAAACCCTCAAGGCAAATAATATGCGGGATGGTGTCCACGTAAGACTCACCTTAACCCGGGGCGAGAAAATCACGTCCGGGATGGATCCTCGTTTGAATCAATTTGGCTGCACATTAATTGTCTTAGCGGAATTTAAATCGCCCGTATACCCGGATAGCATTACGCTAATCACTTCTTCCATCCGAAGGAATAACCCTATGTTCTTGGATTCCAAAATCCATCACAATAACCTTCTCAATAATATCCAGGCAAAGATTGAATCTAATTACGCCGGTGCGGATGCCGGGATAATGTTGGACAAGGACGGATTCGTGGCGGAAGCCAATGGGGTAAATCTATTCTGTATATATAAAGGTAAGGTCATGACACCTTTCGCGCATGCTTGCTTACCGGGGATTACAAGGGCTTTGGTTATCGAATTATGCAAAGAGAATGATATACCTGTTGAGGAGAGAAACCTCTCCATGACCGAATTCTATACCGCGGATGAGGTATTCTGTACCGGGACCATGGGAGAACTAACAAGAGTAGGGGAAATAGACGGTAGAAAAATCATTAACCGATCCGGAAAGGAAAGATTCAAGGAGCTTTCCGGATTATTCAATGCCATTACTAAAAAAGCGGGAACCCCCATTCCAAAATAGGGAATAAAAAAAGCCATCACCTGAAGGTAATGGCTGAAAAATAAACGCACTATAAAACCCCGATATTCTTGAGACCTTATAAAAGGTCATATAATCAATTACGATTTCAATAATTTCAATCATTGTGCCACTAATCCATTAAAAAATTACCAAAACATCATATGTGTTAAAAATATCTTTCTAAAATTCTGTAAACCTGCCTATACTGCTTTTTGGCACACATTCAAAACCCAAATCTTTTAACATATAATTTTGTGTTTAATGTGTTTATCACCAAATGTATTCCTTGAGTACCCCTCATTTTTCAGTAAATAACCCCTCAATCGTTCCTGAAGTAATTTTATTTTGCATTACTCTTGGTGATACATGAAATAAGTCTTACTTTTGTGCCCCGCGAATAGAATAAGATTAAATTTTCAAGAAATGGCACACCACCAGTCCGCTAAGAAAAGGATCCGCCAGACCGAGAAGCGTCGTATCAGGAATCGTTATTACAAGAAATCGACGCGTACCGCTATCAAAAACCTTCGCAGTATTACTGAGAAGAAAGAAGCGGAGGCTTTTTTGCCTAAAGTAGTCAGCATGATTGACCGCTTGGCAAAGAAGAACCAGTTCCACAAGAACAAGGCAGCGAACCTTAAGAGTTCATTGGCGGCTTTCGTCAATAACCTATAAGAATTAGGTAGAACACTAGCCGAAAGGCTCTAGCATATATCGGGTGAAGAAACTAGCGTTTCTTCACCCTTTTTCCGTTTATGACTTCCGGGATTTATTGATTCGGTCCACAGTTAGCGAATTTTCGCAAAATTACCTCCCGGCGCTTCATAGCATTCCTTATATTGGGGCTTCATAAAATCAAAGGAATATGTCCAACCATTTCCCCCATCTACTTAAGCCCTTGGATTTGGGCTTCACTACTTTGAAAAACAGGGTCCTAATGGGCTCCATGCACACCGGATTAGAGGAAATGCCGGGCGGTATGGAACGCCTAGCTGAATTCTATGCCGAACGTGCCCGAGGAGAAGCCGGCTTAATCGTAACCGGGGGAATCGGCCCTAACCCCGAGGGTGCCGTAATGATGGGCGGCGCCGTGATGAACAGCCAAGAAACCGCGGATCACCACAAGGTTATTACCAAGGCGGTACATGAGGCAGGCGGCAAGATTTGTATGCAAATCCTCCACGCGGGACGCTATGCGTACAATCCTGAATTGGTAGGCCCTTCGGCCGTAAAATCACCCATTACGCCATTCCCTCCCAAAGCCCTTTCCGGTGAGGACGTGGAGCGCACCATCGAGGATTTTGCTACTTGCGCCCATTACGCAAAAGTAGCGGGTTACGATGGCGTTGAAATCATGGGTTCAGAAGGCTACTTGATCAACCAGTTCATCGTAAAAAGAACCAATAAGCGTGAGGATGAATGGGGTGGCTCTTACGAGAACCGCATCAAATTCCCCATTGAAATCGTGAAGCGCGTGCGTGAACGTGTAGGTGATGATTTCATCATTATCTTCCGCTTAAGCATGCTTGACCTCGTGGAGGACGGTAGTTCCTGGGAAGAAGTGGTGCAGTTAGCGCTTGAAATCGAAAAGGCGGGTGCTACCATTATCAATACCGGAATCGGTTGGCATGAAGCACGTGTACCTACTATTGCTACCAATGTTCCTCGAGCGGGTTTCGCTTGGGTTACCAAACGATTGATGGGCAAGGTTAAAATCCCTTTAATCACCACCAACCGTATTAATATGCCCGACGTAGCGGAAGAAATCCTTTCTACCGGCTGCGCGGATATGGTTTCCATGGCTCGTCCGTTCTTGGCGGATCCGGCTATCGTAAAAAAATCACGCGAAAACCGCGTGGATGAGATCAATACCTGTATCGGTTGTAATCAAGCTTGCTTGGATCATACTTTCCAAATGAAAATTTGCTCTTGCTTGGTAAATCCACTGGCATGCCATGAAACGGAAGTACCGATAAAAGCAACTACGGGCAAGAAGAAAATCGCGGTCGTCGGTGCCGGTCCCGGTGGATTGTCCGCGGCTACTACCGCTGCCGAAAGAGGGCATGAGGTTCACTTGTTCGAGGCCTCCGGTGAAATCGGCGGGCAATTCAACATGGCGAAGCAGATTCCCGGAAAGGAAGAATTCCACGAGACTATCCGCTACTTCAAAAAACGCTTGGACGTAACCGGCGTGCAAGTACATTTGAATACCCGTGCGGACGCTTCCATCCTTTCCGGAAATGGTTTTGACGAAGTCATTTTAGCAACGGGGGTAATGCCTCGTCGTACTAAAATCGAAGGGGAAGAACATGAAAAAGTCCTTTCCTACGTGGATGTATTGCGACACAAAAAACCGGTAGGGAAATCCGTTGCCATCATCGGTGCGGGTGGTATTGGTTTCGACGTGGCGGAATACCTTTCCCATGAGGGGGAATCCGTTTCCTTGAATATTGAACATTTCATGGATGAATGGGGTGTGGACATGGAGCATAAAACACCCGGCTCCTTGAAACCGGCGGCTCCCGCACCTTCTCCTAGAGAGATTTTCCTCTTGAAACGTTCCAAGGGCAAGCACGGGAAAAACCTGGGAAAAACCACGGGTTGGATTCACCGCGCTTCCCTGAAAATGAAGAAAGTAAAAATGTTGGGACAAGTACAATACGTAAAAGTTGACGATGAAGGCTTACACATCCTTGACATGAACGGCGATCCTCAAGTACTTGCTGTAGATAATGTAGTAGTATGTGCAGGGCAGGAGCCTTTGAGGGAACTTCAAGCACCTTTGGAAGAAAAAGGAATTAAGGTCCACTTGATTGGAGGTGCCTTTGAGGCAAAGGAATTGGACGCAAAATTCGCGATTGACCAAGGCTTAAGGCTTGCTGCTGAATTGTAAGACTAATCTCTTCTGATTCCATAAAAAAGGGAGCATGAATGAATTTCACGCTCCCTTTTTCTATTCTACAGGTTACAGCCTAAAACTCTTCGGCTTCCTCGTCCTCCTCGTCCAAGCCACCTCCTCCGAAAGGAGGGGTAATCGGGTTCTCTATATCCTCTGAATCCCCGAATTCATTATCCGGATTAGAGAAGTCTCGATCCAAATCTATCATAGGGATACCATCACAGTCCACCTTGATCCCTAGGTCGCCCTGCGGAATTTTGAATCTTTCATTTACATCCAAATTTATTGACGTATCGGCTTCTACCCGTTTCAGGAAATCCACGAAAAACGGTCTTGCCATTCTACCACCTTGTCCGAGCGCCAAAGAACGGAAACGAATCCAACGGTCATCCCCGCCAACCCATGTTCCGATTACAAGATTCGGCGTAAAGCCCATAAACCATCCGTCAGCGTGCTGGTTGGTGGTTCCCGTTTTTCCCGCTACCTCACTTTTCACCTGCCCCTGCACACCTTCGGCTACCTTCTTCATCATGGTAACCATTACGTGGTTGGATGCCGCAGGCAAAACCCGCTCACCGCCTTTCTTGGACTTATAAATTACGGTACCGGTACGGTCTTCTATCCTATCAATGAAATAAGGTTTATTGTAAGAACCATTATTGGCAAAGGTTCCGTAAGCGCCCGTCATTTCATATACCGACAAATCCACCGCCCCAAGGCAAATCGAGGGCTGCTTGGGTACACGGGGTTCCCCGTAAACGTTTTCCTTATCCACGTCTATACCCATATTCCGCGCCAGATTCCTCACGGGTTCATGACAACCGATTTGCTTCATCAAGAAAGCGGAAATGGAGTTTTTGGATTGCTTCAAAGCTTGGAAAAGATTGAGTTCCTCTCCCGTGTATTCACCGCTTGCGTTTTTGGGTGTCCAGTCACGTGCTACCTCGAAGCAGCCTTCCCCGTCATGAATGGTATAAGGCATATCCACTACCTTGTAACAAGGGGAAATACCTACATCCTCCACCGCCGTAGCATAAACGAAAGGCTTAAAGGTAGACCCTACTTGACGTTCAACGGAAGGGTTAACGTGATCAAACTTGAAATATTTGTGGTTGATACCTCCTACCCATGCCTTGATGGCACCGGTTTTCGGGTCAAGGACCAAGCTACCCGTCTGCAGGTGCATCCTTAAATAACGAAGGGAGTCATAAGGGGTCATGATGGTATCCTTCTGCCTTTCCGGCGTATACGCGAACACCTTCATTTTAGTTTTGGTATTAAAATCCTTTTCTACTGCTGCCTCCAAGGACGACCATTGGTTCTTCAAGCGCTTCCATTCCGCGGAACGCATGAGTTTCCGGTATTTGCTTGACTTTTCCTTAGACAGCAAGTTCTTGCTAACCAACTTGGAAAGGTAACCGCTATCCTCTTCCGCCTTCAGCATCCTATCAATATCATACAACCTGATATCCAAGTCATAGGATTGAAGTATGACGGAAAGGATTTCCGCTAAATATTCCTCTTGGTGCGCACTAAATCTATCGGACTCCCTAACGATTCTTTTAAACGCGTTTTGACGCATTTCCTTTTGGGATTTGGTCAAATCACCGTAAGTCCAAGGGTCCTTATCTTCCCAATGCTTAAAGAAGGTCTTCTGCTGCTTCGCCATTTGTTTCCACATGGCATCCTCCGCATGCTGCTGCATTTTAGGATCAATGGTGGTATAAATGCGTAATCCATCGGTGTGTACATTATACTCCTTCCCGTCGATGGATAATTCTTTCAGGATTTTCTTGACCTCCTTACGCAATTCCTCCCTGAAGTATGGCGCTATACCCTCGGAATGGGTTTTACGGGAGAAGCTTAATTCTATATCGTCCTCGATGAGTTTATAATACTCTTCCTCGGTGATGTGCCCGGCTTTCACCATTTGCTTCATCACTACCTCTTTCCTTACCTTGGCTCGCTCCGGGAAACGCTTGGGATTATACAAGGAAGGGTTCTTCAACATCCCTACCAGAACTGCCGCTTGAGGAATATTCAAGGAATCTTGTGGAATACCGAAATAAGTTTCGGATGCGGACTTAATACCGTGGGCGTTGTAAAGGAAGTCGAATTTATTGAGATACATCTCAATAATTTCCTCCTTGGTATACTGACGCTCCAACTGGACGGCGGTAATCCACTCCTTGGGTTTTTGTTGTGCCCTTTCCACTAGGGAGGATGCTACTTGATCCGTATACAAAAGCTTCGCTAGCTGTTGGCTAATGGTTGAACCACCACCTTTGGACGTTGTACCTAATGCGAGTCCTTTTACCACACGGCCAAGTGCCTCAAGGTCTACACCGGCATGGTTGTAAAAACGCTCGTCCTCCGTAGAAATCAAGGCATGAATCAAATTCTTATTGATTTCACGATACGGGACTTTAACCCTATTCTCCACATAATAGCGTCCAAGGAGGGAGCCGTCAACGGCAATAACCTCTGTTGCTAAATTGTTCTTGGGATTTTGCATCTCCTCGGTCGAGGGAAGATCATCACTACCTGAAGTCAAGATGAAATATGCGGCCATGGCAATTAAGCCCAATGCCCACATCACCCAAAATAAAATGATGAATTTCTTATACCGGGGTTTCCTGTCTTCCCTGATTTCGCGTAAGGTCATCTCGGATTAGTTTTT
>JAHDDF010000001.1:18314-30816 GCA_020629475.1 Saprospiraceae bacterium | reverse complement strand
TAGTTTTTACGTCAACGAGGACGCATATTGCCTTATGTTTTCTAGGACCGTACAAATTTACACATATTCAAGCTACCTACCATAAAAAGAGCATTTTACGGCAAGCGGAATTATTATTCGTAAGGAAAAACCAATTATTCGTCCTAAGACAAACCGGATGCCGTACTTTTTATCAATTCCCAGGCCGCTTCCACGTGCCTTTGTTCCAGGTATGTCTGCCCCGTAACCATGCGGATAACGTAAGTCCCTTTTACTTTGGTATGGGTTAAAAAGACTTTCCCTGAATCATTGAGTTGCTTTAATAATGCCTTGTTCAAGGCTTCCAATTCCTCTTCTGTTTTGCCTTTCGGGGCAAAACGGAAACATACCAAATTGAAATTTCTAGGAGTGACCATTTCAAAATCGGGATGGTCATTTATATTTTTTTCTAAATCCTCCGCCAAGGAGATATGAAAACGTAATCGTCTAAGGATTTCCTCCATCCCGAAATTCCTTAGAACAAACCATAGCTTCAAGGCACGGAATCTCCGTCCTAGGGGAACACCCCAATCGCGGTAATCATTTACTTGTCCTCGGCTGTCCGTTTTCAAGTACTCCGGTAAAATGCTGAAGGTCTTAATTAAGGCATCCGCATCCTTCACGTAATACGCGGTACAATCAAAATTGGTAAAGAGCCATTTGTGCGGGTTGAACACAAAACTATCCGCATCCTCGATTCCTTCCAACAGGCTTGAATACTCAGGAAGAAGCAACGCCGATCCGGCGTATGCCGCATCTATATGGAACCAAACATCATGTTCCTTACAAATGCCGGAAATTTCCTTTACGGGATCAACGGCACAGGTACCGGTAGTTCCAAGGGCTCCGACCACGCAACAAGGAATGAAACCTTTCGCCTTATCGGCGATGATGGATTTCTCCAACTCCGCCGGAATCATGGCGTTATTTTCATCCACGGGAATCTTGACTAAATTCCTTGAACCTAGCCCCGCGATTTTCACAGCTTTTTCAATGGACGAATGGGTTTCCGTAGAGCAATACACACGAAGTGTTTTACCGGAAACACCTTCCTTATTTATCGTAAAATCCGTTTTTACTTCCCTTGCCGTTAAAATAGCGCATAGGGTAGCGGTGGAGGCGGTATCCTGAATTACACCTTGCCATGATTCAGGAAGCCGCATGGCATTTTTCAACCAATCCATCATCTTCTCCTCCAGTTCCGCAGCGGCAGGAGATGTATCCCAAATCATACATTGCGCCCCCATCGTGGCGGTCAACATTTCAGCAAGCAGGGAAGGATAAGAGGAATTAGCGGGGAAATAGGCGTAAAAATTGGGGCTTTGCCAGTGGGTCATCCCCGGGAGGATGTTCTTGTTAAAATCCGCCATTATAACATCCATGCCTTCCCCTGAAGGTGGCGGAACATTAGGAACGGAATCATATACTTCCCCGGGGCTATTCCGGGATTTTACGGGATATTCCTCCAAGGAAGCGAGGTAATCCGCCATGAAATCCACCATCTTATGCGCTTCCCGGCGGAACTCCTCCAGATCCATCATTGGTATCAATCGTTTCTTTGTACGCTAATTATTTCCGCAAAATCCAAAGGTAGCCGTATTTCCCTGCCATCCACTATTATCACGACATCCTGTGCCGTTTTTTCGGAAAGGCTAAAAGCGGAATTGGGGTTAAGCCCTAATTTCCAAAGCTCCCCTATGATACCGTTATCCGCTTGTTTGGTGGTAATTTTTCCTTGGTGCCCTACCAATAATTGAATGAGGGTCAAACCCGGCTTAAAGCTTTTTGGAGGGATGGGGGAACCATGCGGATCCAAAGAAGGGTATCCCAATTTTTCGTCTACCTCATCCAAGATCTCGTCGGTTAGGAAGTGTTCCATTTCATCCGCTTCCGGATGGATTTGATCACCGCTTAAACCTACTTGATCCACCAAGTAAGTTTCCCAAAGACGATGGGCACGCACCAAACGTTCCGCCTCTTTTTTCCCTTTTGCCGTAAGGCTCACTTTATCGCCCGTAAGGGCTATAAAATTTTCACCCGTTAATTTTTTAATGGAAGACTTCAATTGGCCTTGTTTCAAGCCTAGTTTCTTCTCTAATTCCAAGGAGGTAGCGCCTTGGTTTTTAAAGGTGTATTTCAATATATGTTCCCGCTGGATTTTTGCCTCTACCCGAAGGCGGTTGCGCCATTTTACCAATAAGCCACGCTTAGGTGAAAACACTACGGCAATGCCGTAAAGAACGGTCGCGGTAACCACCATTACCGGTCCGGGAGGCGCATCCTGTATAATTGCGATATTCAATCCCAATATGGCGGCAAATCCACCAATCAGCCCTGCTAAAATAATGACCACCGGTAAGCGATCCGCCAGGAGCAGCGCCGTTGCCGCAGGTGTAATTAATAATGCGACTACAAGGATTACACCGACCGTTTGTAGGGATGCGACTACCGCAAAGGACAAAAGTAGCATTAGAAAATAATGGATCATGGAAACGGAAATACCCATAGTAGCGGCTACTACCGGTTGGAAGGTTGTAGCAAAGAGATATCGGTATAAGACAATTACCCCAAGCAAAACATAAACGAAGACCATGCTCGTTAATACCAAGTCTTGATCACCTATTCCTAAAATATTCCCGATTAGGAAATCCTTGAGGTCCAAATGAACTCCGCCGCCTTTCGCTATAGCGGATATACCTATTACACCTATGGCGAACATAGCCGTGAATACGATACCGATTGCCGCATCATTTTCCGTACGCACATTCTGCTGTAACCAAGTACTTATTGCCGCCATGAGTAAACCTGCTATCACGGCGCCTATAAAAAAGTAAAAACTATTATGCGCTTGCGTTAGAATGAAGGCGAATACCACACCCGGTAAAATGGCGTGGGAAATTGCATCCCCGATAAGCGCCATATTCCTAAGAACGATAAAGCAACCCAAAACCCCGCACATAATACCCACCAACGTGGAAGCGACCAACGCCCTATACGCCCATGCTTGGGTTTGGTAAACATCTATTAATTCCAGCAATATTTCCAATGTCTAAATAAAATTTTAGACTAATCTAAAAATTTTTTAAATCAAATACATCACCCCGGACAAAGAAAATTTCAAAAGACTTTTATCCATATGATTTTAAGAATAAGTAGCATAACAAAAAAAATACGCAGGGTTACTTATCTTCGTCCTGCATAAACGGTACAATTTTGGGTATTTTTTTCTCTGAAATTGTGTCCCGTTTGCAGTTTCAACGTCACAATGGTAAGTGTTTCGGTTTTTTAAGGGGCCGTGCGCTATTTTCGGACAATTCTAACGTTTAGTGGGAAACATTAAAAAACTATCGGACGAGGAGATACTAACCATGTATCTTAAAAACCAATCCGATGTTTACTTCAAAGTCCTCCATGGGAGATACCTCAAAAAGGTATACGGTAAGGCTGTTTCCTTATTGAAGGATGATGCCTTGGCTGAGGATGCCGTTCAAGAAATCTTCTTGAAGATTTTCTTGAACCTATCGAAGTTCTCCGGTAAATCCAAGTTCTCTACTTGGGTTTACTCCATTACGTACAACTATTGTATTGATTTAATTCGAAGGAATAAAAAGCACAAGAACATTTTCACCGAGGAATCAGAAAAAATTCCTGACGTTGTGGAAGAAGTAAGCGACAAGGTGCTTTTAGAAATGGAATTTAACCGCTTGGGTAGAGTTTTGGACGTAATTCCGATAGATGACAAGGCGGTATTATTGATGAAGTATCAAGACAACCTAGGGATAAAAGACATATCGGGAATCATTAATAAATCCGAGAGTGCCGTAAAAATGAAAATCAAAAGGGCGAAAGCGAAAGCGAAGAAAGCCTATTCCGAATTATTCCCGGCAGAAATTTGAACAAAAGCACAAAACACTTAGAGAGAGTTTATCATGAATGAAGAGAAGAACAATTTCAAGGCGCTGGAGGAGAACGTAAGGGTTCCCGACGGTCTTGAATTTAAGGTGGAGAAGAGGACGCAAGGAAATCTAGGTCTTGTGAGAATGCTCTTCAATGTAGTGGACCTGTATGTCAGCAAGTTTTTTGATGTCCTTGTACATGCTACCAAGGATGAAACACTAAGTGTTGGTGAGAAAAACGGTTTCGCTCTTGGCAATTCCCCTGAACACGCAGACGACGAAAACGAAAATCCCGAAAAAGAAGACAAAAAAGACGACGAATAAAGGTGACCTCCCAAAAGGAGCACCGTCTAAATCAAATCAACTACGGCAATTCTATATTGATATAGCCTAACGACCACAAACCAAAATCCGAAATGGGTATTGAATTTGGCAAAATATTCACGGACATTCTAGGGAAATTTGGCGGAGCGCTCCCGGGGATTATCGGGGCATTCATCGTATTCCTTATAGGATGGATTATTGCTGCTATCGTTAGAAAAGCCGTCAAGGCACTATTGGCAAAAATGGGTGCCGACAAGCTTGCGGAAAACCTGAACCGCATTGACCTCTTCTCCAAAATGAGCATAGAGATCAAGCCTAGCACTTTTATTTCCCAAATCGTATACTACCTTCTCCTTCTTATCACCATGATGGTTGCTGCCGAGGTTTCGGGATTGCAGGATCTTTCGGATTTGATGGAGACAATCATCGAATACACACCAAAACTATTATCAGCGCTTCTGCTCTTGATTATTGGTTTGGTTATCGCTGATTTCATTAGAAAACTTATAAAAACCGCCTGTGATTCCGTGGGAATCCCTTCCGGTTCCATAATAGCTTCATTCGTTTTTTATTTCTTGTTCATTACCGTGGCAATGAGTGCCTTGAAGCAGGCAGGGGTAACCACGGATTTCATGACCACCAACCTAAGCATTATCATAGGCGGAATCGTTCTTGCTTTTGCCGTGGGTTATGGTTACGCTTCCCGGTCCGTTATGTCAAGCATCCTTTCCTCTTTCTTCTACACGAAAGGGAAAATCGGCTTGGGGGATCACATCTCCATTAACGGGATGAAAGGTGAGGTTATCGAAATGAACAGTACCTCCGTTACCATTAAGACCGACAAGGGAAGAACGGTTATTCCATTAAGGAAATTCTCCGAGGATAACTTTGAAATTCTAGACTAAAGGTCAAGTCCACGTTAGGGAAATCAATTAAGACTTAAGGAAAAAAAATTGAGGGAATCGGGTTATGCCCGTATGGCTCTCTTATTGTAAAACACTAGATTATCTAATCACACAAATTTTGCTTTCAACATGAAAAAGATTTCACTCTTATTCGTGCTATTTGCATTCGTTGCAACCACCGCATTCGCGCAAGATGACGCACCCGAAGTTAAAGAAGGGTGGGACACAGGACTGGGAATCGGTCTTGATTTCGCGCAATTGCTTATGTACAACCCCAAGGTGGGTGCCGGTGAAAACCGTATCGCCCTTGGTGGTGCCGCTAACTTCTTCGCGAACATGAAGAAAGGCAAGCACTCTTGGGACAACTCCGCTTCTTGGAAAATCGGTGCCCAGAAGTTGGGTGGCGGTCAGTTCTTTGCTAATCCTGACGTTAAGCAGCCTTGGCAAAAGTCCATCGATGAGCTTCGTTTTGACTCCAAGTACGGATACGCAGTTACCGAAAATAAAAAGTGGTACGCCGCTACGGAACTTTCCTTCCTAAGCCAAGTATTATCCACTTACGCGGGTAACTACATGAGAGATATTACCGGAACGGATGCGCACCCTATCGCGCAGTTCTTCTCTCCCGGTACCATCACTTACTCCGTGGGTATTGATTACAAGCCGAACGATAATTTCTCCTTCTACTACTCTCCCATCGCATTGAAGATGATCATGGTAATGGATGACGAGATCGCTGACGATCAAGCTTTCGATGCTGACGGTATCGGTCTTGGTACTTCCGTTCACGGTAATCCTTGGAGAAGCGGTACCGATTTCGATAACGTATTGTTCAACGTAGGTTCCTTGGCTAAGGCACAATACCAAGCTAAGCTTTGGGAAAACAAGGACGGTGATCCACGCGTTCTTTTCAAGACTTACTTGACGCTTTACTTCGATTACCTACAAGGTCAAAAGCGTGACGAGAATCCTGACTACAAAACGCACGTTGACGTAGATTGGGGAACAGAAACTTCCTTGAACGTTTACAAGGGTCTTTCTATCGTTCTTACCACTAACTTGTTCTACGATTGGGACGTTCCCGTTCAAGAAACCGATTACAGCCGCGTAGGTGGTGTTACCGGCAACTTGGTACGTAAGCCTTCCTTCGTTCAGCAATTGTTGATCAAGTACGCTATCACGTTCTAATATCACAATATTAGATATCCCCGGTGCCAGGTCTCCCGACCTGACATACGGGCAAATACACAAATCCCCCACCGCATTCGCGGTGGGGGATTTGCTTTTATATATCCTCATATCAGGTCTTCCGACCTGATATCAATTACTCAATAATCTTCCCTTTTCCCGCCACACGCGCCTCTATATCCTCCATTCTTCCTTTCGGGATAGCGGAAATCAATTTCTGCGTATAAGGCTTCTGCGGATTGGAGTAAATTTCATCAGCGATTCCCGCTTCCTCGATTTCACCCTTATTCATTACAATCATCCTATCACTCATGAATTTCACAACGGAAAGGTCATGGGAAATAAAGATATAGGTAAAATCAAACTTGGCACGTAACTCCATCAAGAGGTTCAATACCTGTGCCTGCACGGAAACGTCCAAGGCGGAAACGGATTCATCACAAATGATGAACTTAGGATTCATGGCAAGGGCGCGTGCCACGCAAATCCGTTGTCTTTGCCCACCTGAAAACTCATGGGGATAGCGACTAAAATGACGTGCCTCCAAACTTACCGTTTCAAGGAGGTCAATTACTTTCTCCTTCCTGGCTTTATCGTCCGCCAAGATGCCATGTACCCGCATGGGTTCCATGATGGCATCCCCGATGGTCATCCTCGGATTCAAGGAGGAATACGGATCCTGGAAAATGATTTGCATGTCCTTGCGGAGTTCCTTCATATCCGCATCACTCAAATCGAGGACGTCTTTCCCTTCAAAATAAATTTTACCGCCACGGACAGGTGCCAAACGAAGCAAGGAACGACCAAGCGTGGTTTTACCACAACCGGATTCCCCTACCAAACCAAGCGTTTCGCCGGGATAAACATCGAAACTCACATTGTTTACCGCCTTGACATAGGAAGTTGGTTTACCGAAGAAATTCCTTGTGGTAGGGAACCACGTTTGTAGGTTTTCCACCCTAAGAATGGGCTCTTTTGCACGCAAAGCCTCCATTCTAGCTACGGTCTCCTCCGGTTTGACTTTCACGGATTCGATTACCTTTTCCATGGAAGCCTCCTTCTCGGTAATGATGCGGTTCCCCTCATCGTCCATTTCCACGTCCATAAAATCCGATACCACCGGCAAGCGGCTCATACGGAAATCCAAGGGCGGGCGGCAAGCCAATAAGCCTTTGGTATATGGATGTTTCGGGTTTTTAAAGATGGCAAGGCTATCTCCTTGCTCAACGATTTTACCCTTGTACATTACGATTACCCTATCCGCGATTTCCGCGATTACACCAAGGTCGTGGGTAATAAAAATAATGGAGGCATCTATCTCGTCCTTGAGGTCATTCATGAGCTCAAGGATGGTTTTTTGAACCGTTACGTCCAATGCCGTAGTAGGCTCATCCGCAATCAGGATATTCGGGTTACAAGACATCGCCATGGCGATCATGACCCTTTGCTTCTGTCCACCTGAAAGCTGGTGCGGATAAGCGTTAAATATCCTTTCCGGGTTAGGAAGCTCTACCTTGGCAAACAAATCCAAGGTTTGCCGCATGGCTTCATCCTTGGATACGTTTTGGTGCAGACGGATGGCTTCCGTTACTTGGTTCCCGCACTTGAATACCGGATTCAAGGAAGTCATGGGTTCTTGGAAAATCATGGAGATTTCATTCCCCCTCAATCCTTGCATCTCCGCTTCGGAAAGCTTTACGATATCAATGGGTTCCCCGTCCTTGGGATAATAGAGAATTTGACCACCCACGATTTTCCCCGGCGGATCCGGAATCAAACGCATAGCGGAAAGGGAGGTAACGGATTTACCGGAGCCTGACTCCCCCACGATGCCTACGGTTTCACCTCTATACAAGGTAAAACTTACGTTATCCACCGCTTTTACGGTTCCTTCCTCTGTGGTGAAGTGGGTTTCAAGATTGATAACCTCCAATAATTTCTTCTTCTCCATATCCGGATTTTTGCTTAGGTATAGCATTAGAACGAAGGCTTACACCGGAGCGGTATAAGTATTGAATCGTAATAATAAGTAATTGAAGGGAAATTCGGGGCAAATCCGTGTCCCGGTTTAGCAGCAAACGCTATTATCGTGCTTTTTCACCAAGCGCCAATTGCGGAAATGAGAAATCGCGATAAGCAAACCACCTATTGCCGTGGTAATATGTCCTTCCCAACTTCCGCAAGGTAAAAAACGGGCACCGAACAATACAGCAAAGCCAATTGCGGCAATAACTAATGGTTCTTTAGAATGGTGCTTATTCTTGAAGGACGGATACAAGGACCAAGCCGCTAAAACAAGACTTACTCCTACAAAAACAAATTCTATGGTATGATTAGCAAGAAAACTCAAACCACTTAGGGCAGAGAAAGCAAGAATTATAGGCAATGCGGCACAGTGGATGGCGCATAGGAATGATGCGGCAAATCCTAGGAAATCCTTGTTGAATGAAATGAATGTTGTTCTTACGCCGCCTTCCATAAAAGGGAATTTGTTTTATTGCAACTCGATTGCAGGAACAAATATATGCAAGGCTGTTGCAAAAAGCAAGATAGAACGGGAATTAATCGCAGGATCTAGAAGCTGTTACTTAATGACTCGCTTCAATTTCCGCAGTGCCTCTTGGTTCTTGTTCTTGTAAAAAGAGTTGATAATATCAATACATTCCCGTTCCGTTAGGTGTAAACTCATGGATGCCTTGTAGGAGCCTTCGCTTTCCAAGTAGGTAAAGGGAATGAAATCCACGAAATCCTCCCCGAACAATTCAAAGGTATAATTCAAATAAGCGTCTTCCTCAAAATCTTGGATATCCACCAAGCGGCGCATCAGGGAAAGGGGATTAAATGCCGCTTCTACTACGCCCTGCCTTTCCTTGGCTTGTTTCTCATAAGGATCATGTGCCCGGATAACCACGAATACGATCCCGCTTGTATTTTCCTCAATCCAATCCTTGAATACATGGACGAACCTGAAAGCGGAAAGCAGCCCCATATTATCCATAAAACCGGCATCCGCCAATTCAATTTTAGGATCGGTGGGCATGGCTACGTTCGGGAGGACATAAGGGAATGCCGCATTAGCACGAATAGCCGTCACGAAGTTTAAGTCTTCCGCTCCTTGGCGTTTCAAAAGTTTATTAAAATCTACCGCGTCATCATTTATCTCATGGTACCTGGATGCTGCGGGTGGCGACGCCATATACGAAACCCCTTGCGGGGAAATGATAAGCTTCCGTCCATCGTTAACGATAGCCGGGGTAACGAACATCATCGGTATATCCGCGTTCCTTTCGGGCTCCTTGTAAGCGGCTACGGTTTTATCCAACCAATGGTCGGTGTTACGGTTGAAAACCCACTCAAACATGTACCCCCTGTCTTTGGGGTATTTTTGCCCCTTGTGTTTTACGGCACCCCAAGGCATAAATATATCATTGGAAACGGCGGTAAAAATGACGGGATTCAATACATCCGCCGATACTTTTTCCAAATATTTTTGGTCAAATAAATCAATCGTATCCGTTTGTTGCCGGCGCAGATAAATTTCCCTGAAATATCCTGCCCCCATCATACCGCCCGACGCACCCGTTATCAAGGAGGTTTTCCGCATAAAATCCCCTTTGGTCTCTTTTTCCAATTGCTGCATAACCTGCATGGACCAAAGTGCCGCGCGCATTCCGCCTCCGCTATTCCCTACGAATACCATCTTGGGTTTTCGTCCGGATTTATCCGTTGCCTTCTTTTTCCAATTCTCTAATATCCTAAGGGTTTCCGCTTTGTCTTGATCCCGGTTTTCTTGGCTATGGATTTCCTTGAAACGCTCAAAGGAATACTCCGCCATTTGCTCGGTGTACACCAACCCGAATGCCTTATTGGTGGATTGGAGAAAATCGTATTTCGTAAAATAATTGAGCAGTAATAAAAAAGTGAGTAAGAAAACGCGTGTCCATTTATCCAACCAATAACTCAGCATTCCTAGAATGGTAGTTAGCACGGAAAGAAAAATGAAAAAACTAGCCGCTGCAGGAAGAAGGAAATAGGGATTTTCTATGTTATATCCCATCACGATTAAACTCAGGATACTAACCGCTTGAACTACTAGGGCATTAAAATGATTTTGCTTGAAAACACGAAGCAGATATCTTTCCTCATAGTGTTCCACGGAACGAACGGGACGCCATCTAAATGATTCATTGAGATATGATCTTACCCTACTGAACTCATCCTGCTTTACGTTCCCTATGGTCATGGTCCGATTTCCCGGAAGGATGGGCTTATCCAAATTCGGGGGCTTTTTCTCATCCGGTTTTACGAAGCTGAAAATGTCCTTATTGGTAAAACCGAAATACATGACCGTAAAAATTAAGGTCACGAAAAACCCGAAATAAAAACCGGATACATTATTCAGTATGCGCCAAAAATCCCAGCACTCATAATACCATTGATGCCTTATCATAAAATAGGTATAGGCACCCATAAAGGTTAAGGGAATGAGGGAATTGTTCATAAAGAACTTGGTAAAGGGGCGCTGAAGTGAAGCAAGGAACGGAAACCTTGGGGATTGAAGGATATAAGAGGTAATATTCCAAGTCACGGTAAATCCGCCGAAAGCGGCACCCACGATGGCGAAACTCCTAAAATCCACTTCCCCTAGATACTCCGGGGTAAGCACCAAATACATCCAACCAAAGCGCATGGCAAAACCGCCGGAAACAACGGAAAGGGTGAAAACCCACAACAGTAGGGTCAAGAGGTTACTCCTCAAATGGTTAGTGACCAATTGAATAGGGAAGGAATAGAACCAATCCAAAAATCGTTCTTTCATTTTTGGTTTCTCGCTGTTGTCTTGTTTGCTTGACTAAAAAATTACTAGCTATCTACATTCTCCTCAAGCACTATAACTCTGATCGTTTCAATTTTTGTTTCACTAACCAAGTCCAAATCAAAACGATAACCATCCAGTTCCACGCTTTGTCCGGTTTCCGGGATGGTTCCCGTTGTCATAACGATATAACCGGAAAGTGTGTGGTATTCCCCCTCCGGAAAATTTAGGTTCCCGTACTTATCATTCAGGTAATCAATCTCTAACCTACCTGAAAACAGGTACTCATTCTCGGACACGCATTCCTCCAAATGTTCCTCCACTACATCATGCTCATCCGCGATTTCCCCGAAAATCTCCTCTAGGATATCCTCCAAGGTAATAATGCCTGATGTCCCCCCGAATTCATCCACCACGCAAGCGATTGATACCCTATCACGAATAAAAATATTCATCAAGTGCTGTATACGCATGGTTTCCGGCACAATGGGTAAATACCGCATCATGGATTTTACGTCAGCAGGGGACTCTAGCATATCTTGGTGATGGACATACCCCAAAATATCATCTACCGATTCCTTGTAAACGATAATTTTTGAATGATTGGACTCCACGAAAATCTCCAACAATTCCTCCACTGAATCCCCTTCTTCAATTCCCTCTATTTCCGTTCTTGGAATCATGCACTCCCGCACGCGGGTAGTTTTCATATCCAATACCTTCCCGAACATTTCACGATCCAGCAAATCCTCCTCCCCTTCTTCACGCGGACCGGAAATGGACTCCACGAATTTCACCAAATCCAAGGGCGTAAATACCTCATCACTATCCTCGGGTTGTTCCTTGATGAACAAGCCTAAGAATTTACCGGAAAGAGTAACCATCACCCATGATAATGGCGACAATATCCAACGGAAAAAGGTTACCGGATAAGCAAGGAGGAAAAGAATCTTATCGGCGTAAAGCCTAAAAAATAATTTGGGTAAAAATTCCCCAAAAATTAAGACGATAACAGTGGTGATTAAAGCCAACGGCAATACTTCAATCAATAAGGAAGGCATCCAATATGGCGCATTCGCTACCATCCAAGGCTCAATGTAAGGCGCAAGCAAATATTCCAATAAAAAAGAAAAACAAACCAAGGCAATATTATTTCCCACCAGCATGGCGGAAATAAATTTATTGGGATTACCATAGAAATCATCGATTAGCCGCCCCTTGGTTTCCCCTTGGTTTTTCCGTATCTCAACATTCAGTTTCCCCGCGGAAATAAAAGCTATCTCCATCCCGGAAAACATCGCCGAGAGGGTAAGGCTAGCTAATATTCCTATGATGAGGATCCAGATCATTTTTTT
>JAHDDF010000001.1:14355-18214 GCA_020629475.1 Saprospiraceae bacterium | reverse complement strand
GCGCTACAACTTTTCCTTGAGGTACATCCCCGTATAAGACCCCTTGCACTTACTTAAATCCTCAGGGGTTCCTTGGAAAACGAGGTGCCCTCCGTCTTTGCCGCCTTCGGGTCCGAGATCAATGACCCAATCCGCGGTTTTGATGACTTCCATATTGTGCTCCACCACCAAAACGGTATGCCCTCTTTCCACCAAGGCATTCAAGGCATCCAGTAATTTACGGATATCGTGGAAATGAAGCCCCGTTGTAGGTTCATCAAAAATAAAAAGGATATTTTCCGAAGTACGCTCCTTGGTAAGGAAGGAGGCTAATTTCACCCTTTGCGCCTCCCCTCCGGAAAGGGTACTTGAGGATTGCCCTAACTTGATGTACCCCAAACCTACGTCATTCAAGGGCTTCAATTTAGTTACTACTTCCTTGGCATCGGCAAAGAAATCCAATGCCTCCTCAATACTCATATCGAGGACTTCGAAGATATTTTTCTCCTTGTAACGAACGTCCAATACCTCTTGCTTAAAACGATCCCCGTTGCATTCCTCACAGGTTAAACGGACGTCGGCAAGGAATTGCATTTCTATCGTCACCTCGCCCTCGCCTTTGCAAGTTTCGCATCTTCCGCCTTCCACATTGAAAGAGAAATGCTTGGGCTTAAAGCCCCTGATTTTGGACAATTGCTGTGAGGTAAATAACTTCCTTATCGCGTCATACGCCTTCACGTAAGTTACCGGATTGGAACGGGATGATTTACCGATGGGGCTTTGGGAAACCATCTCGATTCGGGTAATGGTTTTCAAATCACCTTCCAAGGCGTAATGCGTACCCGGTGCCGTAGGATGCGCCTCTCCTAAATAACGCTTAAGGGCAGGGTAAAGGATTTGTTTAACCAAAGTGGTTTTACCTGAACCGGAAACGCCCGTTACCACGGTTAAGGTTTCCAAGGGGAAGGTTACGTCAATGTCCTTGAGGTTATGCTGTGCCGCACCAACAAGCTCTAGCTTCTTCACGAATTTCCTACGGATATTCGGCGTAGGGATTTCCATCCTGCCGCTCATGTATTTAGCCGTAAGGCTATCCGTAGCTTCATCATGGATACGCTCGTAATTTCCGGCAAAAACTACTTCACCTCCATGAAGCCCTGCCGCCGGTCCCATATCCACCAAGAAGTCGGCATTCTTGATGATGTCTTCCTCGTGCTCTACCACCACTACGGTATTCCCTAAATCGCGGAGATTTTTCAAAACCTCCACCAAGCGATTCGTATCCCTAGGGTGTAATCCGATACTTGGCTCATCCAAGATGTACATGGAGGAGGTAAGGTTGGAACCCAAGGTTCTTGTCAAATTAATCCGTTGGGTTTCCCCTCCTGAAAGGGTGGATGAATTACGGCTAAGGGTCAGGTAACCCAAACCCACCTTTTGCATGAAATCCAAGCGGTTTGTAATTTCAAGCAGTAGGCGCTTTGCTACTTTGGTATCGTACTCGTTTAATTTGAGTTTGGAGAAAAAATCGGATAATTCATCAATAGGGATATTGACCAATTGGGTAATATCACGATTTCCGATTTTCACGTAAGTGGCTTCCGTTCTTAATCGCCCGCTCTTACAATCATGGCAAACCGTTCTTCCCCGGTAACGCGCAAGGATTACACGGTTCTGGATTTTATAGGTTTTCTCCTCTAGTTCATCAAAATAGATATTGATGCCCTTGAAATATTGATTCCCGTCCCAAAGGAGATCCTTTTCGTCATCCGTAAGGTCCTTGTAGGCACGGTGTACCGGAAAATCAAAATGGTGCGCGTTTTTGACTAGCGCCCTTTTCCAAACTTGTCCCTTTTCCCCTTTCCAACAAGCCACGCAATCCTCAAGGACGGATAGGCTTTGGTTCGGGATAACCTTCTCCTCGGAAATACCCATTACTTTCCCGAAACCTTCACAGGTTTTACAGGCACCGTAAGGGTTGTTGTAATTGAACAAATGGATGGTGGGCTCCAAGAACTCCATACCGTCCAACTCGAAACGGTTATTGAAGGATTTCTTTCGTTTTCCTTCCGCTTCTACGATGCAGTCGCCTTCGCTCTCGGTAAAGGCGGTCAAAACGGAATCCCCGATTCGCATCCGGGTTTCGTCGTCTTCATCCTTTACCACAAAACGATCAATCAGGATGGTCCAATCCGTTTTTTGGGTAGAGGTTTTTAATATTTTTCCGCCGGTATCAAGGATGTCCTCGATTTGCTCCAGATTCTTGCCCGTATGTAAACGGGTATATCCTTTTTGAAGGAGCATCTCCAACTCCTTCCCTAACTCGCGGTCGTATTTCTTTTGGATGGGAATGAAAAGCTGAACGCGGGTTCCCTCATCCAAGGAGAGGATATAGTCTACCACATCCGTTACTTCATGCCGTTTCACTTGTTTTCCGGAAACGGGAGAAATGGTTTTCCCGATACGGGCATAAAGGATGCGGAGGTAATCATAAATCTCCGTAAGGGAACCTACAGTAGAACGGGAATTACGTGTGGTTACTTTTTGCTCAATGGCAATAGCCGGGCAAATACCCTTGATGTAATCCACATCCGGTTTTTTCATCCGCATGAGGAACTGCCTCGCGTAGGAAGATAAACTTTCCACATAGCGGCGTTGCCCTTCCGCAAAAAGCGTATCCATGGTAATGGAGGATTTCCCGGAACCTGAAACACCCGTTACCACCACCAATTTTTCCTTGGGAATGGCTAGGCTGACATTCTTCAAATTATTGGCGCGGGCACCCTTAATATAAACGGTATCCTCGGGGATGATTTCCTCTATGTCCTTCGTGATTTCTATGGTGTTTTTCTCCTTCGACATTGGGTGGTTTTGACCTAGTTGTAACCACTTGATTAGCGGTTAGGTTCAAGAAGGCAAAGGTAATGATTTTTGGGGTGGGATTGAAGGGTTTTTAAAACGTTTGTTTGGGGTCTTCCATCCCGAATTCAAGGATGGAAGACCCATTTTATATTCCTTATTCCGTATCTTAATGAATGAATATTTAAAATCAAGTCATGCGTACCATTATCTTATTTGGTTTATCACTAGCAACCTTTTTCACCATGGGAAACCCGGAATTAAACAATGATGAAGTCCGATTCTTGGACGTGGAACCAGGTGTCGTTACGGAAGTCACGGGAAATCTAAACCAAGGACGGGAAGTTCCCTTGCGTTTTGCGTCCAGAAGTACGGTGGCTTGTTTCCCGGCTACACAAAACGATAAGTATTCCGGGAACCATGTTTTCTACGCTTTTGAATTACCGGCTTATTCCGAGGTAAAAATCCAAGCTTCTTCCAAGGCGGGGGATATTAGTTTATATGCCTATTCCCAAGGAGCCAATGAATTAACCCTGCCTGACAATTTGGTGCGTTGCCGTAGTTGTGAGGCATCCCATAAGCACCAAGGAATGGAGGAAGTGTCCTTTTTGGCAATAAAACGAGGGTATCGCATCATTATCGGGGTAGCGGGTCCTTATGATATGAAGGAAGGGGATTTTTCTTTACGAATCGACATAAAAACGGAACGCCCGATTGATGAGTCCATTCAAGACGATAAGAAACCTGTCCTGTATGCGCTTGGTGCGGAAAAAGGAAAAACGTTAAGCTACGAGGGGAATCTTTCCGAAGGCAAGGAAATCCCTTTGGCTTGGGCTTCCACAAGTAACATGGCTTGTTTCCCCGCTACGCGGAATGAGGAATACCGAGGCAATCATGTCTTCTATGCCCTAGAACTACCGAGCTATTCAGAAATGGAGGTTACGGTGGTTTCCAAGTCGGACGATAAGCGAATTAACATCTATGGCATCCAAGGTTGGGATGGCAAAACGCTTCCGCCGGA
>JAHDDF010000001.1:5480-14255 GCA_020629475.1 Saprospiraceae bacterium | reverse complement strand
GCTGCGGCAATAACTTTTGCCCCTAGGAGTTTGCCTAATTCCACGGCAGCCAATCCTACTCCTCCGGATGCGCCTAATACCAAAAGCGTTTCACCTTGCTTAAGTCTTGCGCGGTCTTTTAGGGCGTGGTAAGACGTACCGTACGCCATAAGAAAGGAAGCGGCTACAGGGAAATCCATTCCCGGTGGTTTCGGGAAAACCATTTTTGCCTTTACGGCGATCTCCTCAGCAAATCCGCCGTGGGGAACGAGGGAGAAGACTTCATCCCCAACTTGAAAACCTCGGACGCCTTCACCTACTTCCTTGATTACACCGGCAATATCGCTTCCGGGCGCAAATGGCAAGTCCGGCTTGAATTGATACATACCCCGGATGATGAGCGTATCCGGGAAATTCACGCCGCAGGCTTTTATGCTGATTACGACTTCTCCCTTTCCTGCCTTGGGTGAAGGCATTTCCTCTAGAACAAGGGATGATGGGGGACCGTAGGTTTTGCAGAGTAAGGCTTTCATTAAAAATGAATAGTGAAAGAATGAATAATGAAGAATTGTAAAAGTAGGGATGTTGTTTGAGAATTAAAACTCCCTGCTATACCTCAAATTCAAACTTAAAGGAGCACTCATTTTCAAAGGTCTAATGGAGTATTCCCTATTCAGGACATTATTTACCATTACGTCAACCCTATTTTTCTCCCCGAAATTATAAGAGGCACGAACATCAAAAACCCAATCTCCCGCCGTACGTTGATCACGAAAAACGGAAAGGCTTTCAATGATATTCCTAACATCGTCACGTACCGCCATAACGGTTTCAACAAGATCCCCTTCCCCCTTGAAGAAGTCATCGATATTGTACATGAAACCGTTATAATTCGCCGCCATCCCGAAGGTGAAGTCATTTACGTCTACTTCAAAATCCAAACGCCCTAAATGCAGGGCGCGGAAATTCAGCATACTATTGGATAAACTATCCCCTGCCGGCAAAATGAAGGCATCCACCATATTTTTAATGAAGACGCCTGCCTTGGCTTGCTCCGGATCATCGGATAAATCACCGGGGTAGGAGTAGGTATATCCGGCGGTAAACCTTGCGGGAACCGTCCCGATTTTCCCTTCACCGAAGGAGGATACTTCAAACCCCGCGATACGGGCGCGGCTTACGTTCGTGGATTTAAATCCGAGGTGGGTCAATAAATCATTCAAGGTAGTATCACCTTCAACACCTTCCGGGCGATATAAGCCGAATTGAAACTCAATCAAATCCCGGTATTCCATCATGAACACGGAAGCGTCCACGAAGCCTTTCCAACCTCCTTCTTTATTGCTACCAAAAGCACGTTTATATCCAATTTCGGCACTAAAGCCCGTCTCCGGTTTCAATTCAGGATTGGGATATACATTTATCCCCTCCGTGATATCATCATCTATATATTGCTCCGCCAAACTCGGGAAGCGGAAGCCTTGCCCGAAGGAGGTTCTCACGAAATCCTTTTCCGAAACGGCATAGCTGGCACCACCCCGGAAAACGGGAATTGCCCTTGCTTGGTCTAGCCCGGAAACATTGATGTATTCCAAGCGCGCACCTAGGGTCGTATTCAAGCGCTCTTCCATGAAGCCTTTATCCAATTGGACATAAGCTGAAGTCAAATTAGCCGTTTCCGTATTAAATACCTGAAAGGTATCCAAGCCCACGATTGCGGTACTATCCCCGAAGAGGTTGGACTCCGCAAAGAAAAACTGGTTGGATACACCTCCCGTAATAACGAGATCTTTTTCCTCAACTTCCCGTTGGAATTGGTATTCCCCGGAATAGACAGCAGTGGGGGAACCTTGCCGCACTTTCTTCTTGATAAAGAAGTACCTCAATTTAACGGAATGCTTGTTATTGGCTCCATCAAAGGCGGTAAGGTATGGATCAAGGGAAAGTGTCCAATAAGCAAAACCATTCCCTAAATTCTCGATATGGTAATAGGCGTTTTCATATCCATCCGCCCAAATAAAGAAATCCGTGCGGCGGTGGAACATGAGGTTACCGTTCACGCCAATCGCGACTTTCTCGTTCTTGGGCAAACGGTATTTCGTATTCCAGTTAAAACGATAACGATATTCCTTATCGCTTTGGAGAAAGCCCTGTTGTAAATGAATATTTGATCCAAGAACCAAATCAAAATTCTCCCCGATTTTCTCACGGTGCGCGAAATACAATCCGGCAATAAAGGGACGCATCCCTACGGAATCCCTTCTCCATTCAGCACCATCCACTTGGTTTCCGTCCTCGTCAATTCCGCCGGCATACCATCTTCTACCGTTTTCATCCGGGATAAAATGCATCCCGGAATACAAAGACAATTTGGTATAAGGATCAGAAGTCGCCTGGGCTGTCCTTACGTTGATAACACCATTCAAACCACCTGAGCCGTACAAGACAGAGGCGGAACCTTTTATGATTTCGATTTGTGCCGCATTTTCAAGCGGGATAAAATTCCATTTTACATCGCTCAACTCCGCGGAAAGCAATGGTTGCTCATCCACAACTACCGCTACGCGGCTACCCGCACCATAGGCAAAACCGGAACCACTACGGATATTGGCTTGACCATCCACGATTTGAACACCGGGAACACGTTCCACTACTTGGGACAAATCCGTATTGGCATTACGCTCTATAAACTCCGGACGGATAACCTCAATGGAAGTTGCCTCCTTGGTAATATTCTTTTCCGTTCTAGAACCGGTAACCGTAATAATTTCAAGTACTTCTGACTCTTCTTCAAGAATTACGTCCATCGTAATTTCGGGTTCCCCGGCAATGGTAAGTTCCCTTACGGCATCCTTGTACCCTACATAGGAGAAAGTAATTTTATACGTACCATCATTCAAGAAGAGGGCATACCCTTCCTCGAATTCCGTGGTGGTTCCTTCGGAGTCATTCACGCTTACGCTAACCCCGATAAGCTCTTCCCCGGTTTTTTCATCCGTAACCATTCCTTTTACGGTGGTTTGCCCAAAGGCAAAACAAGCCATCATGAGGAAAAGAAAGGTAGTAGTGATTGTTCTTGCCATTGTATTCCCTGCTAAAGTCCTTAATATCCTTTTAAAGGATCGTCCGATCAATAAAATCCAGTTTCTCCTTGAAGTCAGTCGTAAAATGAAGCCCCCGGCTTTCCCGCCTCATTTGGGCGGAACGGGTAACGAGATACCCTATCGTAATTAAATTCCTAAGTTCGCATAATTGAGGGGAAATGCTTGTGGTACGGTACAAATCCTCCGTTTCACTGAATAGGATCCAAAGTCTATCCAAGGCACGTTTTAAACGAACGTTGGAACGGACGATACCCACGTAGCTACTCATGATTTCCTTCAGTTCCTTGAGGGATTGGGTAATCAATACCATCTCTTTAGGATCCATGGTTCCTGTG
Source organism: Saprospiraceae bacterium (assembly GCA_020629475.1). Lineage (GTDB taxonomy): Bacteria > Bacteroidota > Bacteroidia > Chitinophagales > Saprospiraceae > JAHDCE01. The sequence continues at coordinate 10,837 of JAHDDF010000001.1, read as the reverse complement.
GCATCCCAGTCCGGTATTTCCTGCTTGATGTCATATTTATCCACATCCTCCAAGATGGATTCATGGATTCGGTGCGCGAAAACCATTGCTTCAAGCAAGGAATTCGATGCAAGACGATTGGCACCATGCAATCCGGTATAAGTACATTCACCGCAAGCGTATAATTGGTTAATGGAACTTTTGCCGTATTCATCCACCAAAATGCCGCCGCACATATAATGACAAGCCGGAACAACGGGGATATAATCCTTCATGGGATCAATCCCCAAACTCATGCACTTATCATAAATGGTTGGAAAGTGATTGTAAAATCCTTCCTTGTCCAAATGGGTGCAATCCAAGTAGAGATGATCCCCACCGGACTTCTTCATTTCATTATCAATTGCCCTTGCTACGATGTCCCTTGGTGCAAGGGATTTTCGTTCATCGTAACGATGCATGAATTCCTTACCGTCTAAATCCCTAAGGATAGCACCGTAACCACGAACCGCCTCGGAAACCAAGAAATCCGGGTTTTCACCTGCCGGATTGTATAGTGCCGTAGGATGGAATTGAACGAATTCCATGCTCTCGATCCGTCCTTTTGCACGGTAGGTCATCGCAATACCGTCACCCGTAGCAATGACCGGGTTAGTGGTATTCCTATAAATCTGTCCGGTTCCGCCTGTGGCGAGTACCGTAATTTTAGCCAATATGGTAATGATATCGCCATCCCTTTTATCCAAGGCATAGGCACCGTAGCAATTGATGTCCGGTGTTACCCGCATGATATTATGTCCCAGGTGGTGTTGGGTCAAGAGGTCAATGGCAAAGTAGTGCTCCAGCACTTCCATATTCTCCATCTCATCCGCCTTCTCCATCAGGGCGCGTTGTAATTCCCAACCCGTAAGATCCTTGTAGTGGAGTATGCGATGCTCGGAATGACCGCCTTCCATTCCTAGGTTGTATTCCTTCCCGTTTTTTTCGCGATCAAAACGGGCACCCCATTCAATGATTTCACGAACGCGATCCGGTCCTTCCTCTACTACGATTCGGACGATATCCTCCTTGCACAAACCATCCCCGGCATCAAGGGTATCGGCGATGTGCTTTTCGTAGGTATCCTTTTCCAAATCCCAAACGGCGGCAACACCGCCTTGGGCATAACGGGTATTACTTTCCCCTTCATTTACCTTGGTCAGGACAGTTACCTTAAGATCGGGTCTGGCTTGCGCGGTTTTAATCGCTAAGGTCAAACCGGCGATACCGGAGCCTATAACCAAAACGTCGGTCGTTTTTTTCATATGCTATTCGAAGAGATATCAAACTTAGGAATGAAGCACTTATTATTCTTCTTATCCTTATTTTTGAATGGTTACGGATACTAAAACGGACACTGATTCCATTCGTTCACCGTGTAAATGTAATGTAAACGGCGATTATTCCGGGTTTTTCGTCTATCCCGCTTGTGTAAAGGACGGTTCAGCAACATATTGCTACAAATTGTAAACCAAAACAGGAAAATGAAAAAGGCAGGTTTAATTTTCGGGGCGGCGATTTTTGCTTTATCCCTTTTTGTAGGTTGTTCTTCCGCGCCTGACGGCAAGGATGAATATATGAGCGATTTAGAGACTTTGGTGAATGAGGTCAAGGAGAAGAAAAACGATATGTCCGAAAAGGATTGGGAAAAGATGGATGCCAAATTCAAGAAATTGGAGGAAGCGGGAAAGGCTTTTGAAGAAGATTTATCCTTGAGGGAATCCATCCGTGTAGGAAAGCTTCATGCGCAGTATGGCATACAACGTGGCGGTAGCGCTTTAAGGGATTTAGTAGACGGCGATTTGGGCAATGAGCTCAAGGACGTGGCTAAAGAATTGGGGGATGTTGCCGGCGAATTAAAGAACATCTTTAACGATGATCTTAAAAAGGATTTAGAGGATGCTTTTAAAGAGGTCGAGCAAGTCTGGAACGATGACGTCAAGCAAGAATTGGAAGGAAGCTTAAATGAGCTAAAATCCGTTTTAGAGGATGAAAAACTCCAAGACGAATTAAAGGGCAAGATTAATGAAATCAAGGATGTCCTGAACGATCCTGAAGTAAAACAAGATCTCAAGGATGCCGCCAACAAATTGAAAGAAGCCTTGGAAAAATTGGAAGAGAAGGCGGATGAAGTAGGCAAGTAATCTTTTGCTTTCACTTCAACTACGTACCCGAAACGGAAAAGTATTCCGTTTCGGGTACGTTATTAATAGGGTTTCCCTATTTTTCCCCTAGGAAAACCATTTTGTCTTGGACAGACTTCCTGAATTCAGGATATATTACAACCATACCATCCACCCGGAATTGCTGCGTTTGGAACGAAAACGCAAGCGACTCTTGTGGCTATTAGTCCTTTCCGTTTTCTTTCTAATCGGGATTTTATTACTGGAGTTTTACATCAATGTTTTTTTGGTAACGCTCCTGATGATGATTCCCATTTCCTTGTACATATCCCTGCTTTTATATCGTATCCGGAAATTCGTGGCTACGTTCAAACCAAGAGTAATCGACCTCATTCTTGATTTTATTTCCAAGGACGATTTCGAATACAAATCCAACCACAGTCTTTCCAAACAAGACTTCTTAAAGAGTAAAATTTTTGCGACGGACGCCCCTTACTACAAGGGTGAGGATTACATCAAAGGAAAAATAGGGGAGATTGATTTCGAGATGTGCGAGTTGATGGTCCGTGAATACTCCAAGGTTAGGAGCCGCTTGAATTATGTTTTCAAAGGCGTTTTTCTACGCGCCAATTTCGATGATAAATTCCAAGGGGAGGTTTATATCCTACCCTCGGAATTTAGCCAATACCTAACCCGCTCCATCAAGGGTTTTACCAAGGAAGGCGCTTATCAATACGAATTCGAGGGAGAACCTTTCAACGATGCCTTTCTGGTATTTAGCAATAAGGAAAACTTGGTATTCCGCCTGCTTTCCCCGGAGGTGCGCCAAATGTTGGTTCATTACAGGAATAAATCCGGGAAGGAAATCTACATTTCCTTCCTTGACGGAAAAATCCACATTGCCATAACGGAACCTAAGGATATTTTGGAACCCTACCTCTTCCAATCCAACGTAAGCTTTGAATTGGTCAGGGAATTTTACGAGGATTTACAGATGCTTTTAACAATAGTCGAAGACTTTGACAGGCATCATTAATCCTTCTCCAAATTCACGGTTAAAATGCTACCGGCTTCCGTAAGTACGGACACTTGGTTCCGCTTGGGTCCTTCAACAATAGCGGCGATGGTATCCTTGGTACGGAAACGACCGGCGAACTGCGGTGTATTATTCCGCTTGCTTTCCGCGTAAATTTCCACCTCGTTCTTCGCTGCTAGAACGATGAAGTTATTGGCAAAAGTCATATCCACGATATCCAATCCTTGCCCGAACGGATTGCTCTTTCCCATTTGGGGTTTATTCTGCGGACGCACCACTGCGCAGCCACTATCCGTATAGACCAAAAACTTTTGGGTACGATTAGCCGCGTTGGCTTTTATCTTGTGGATGGCCGTCCCGAACTCCAAGGCGCGGGTTTCCCCGTTTGGCGCGATGCGGAAGAACAGATTTTTGCAATGGGCATGGAAATAACCATTACGGTAAATCAAATCCACCTCGTTTTCTCCTTCATCAAAAAGTGCGGGAACCACATCGTCCGTTCCTTCAGGGCGCAATGCCGATTCCGAAACGGGCTTGCCGTTCACGTCCATATCGTACAAGAACAATACACCGCCCCTTTGTACCAATGCCGTAATACGATGATACAAGGATTGGGTAGCTCCTACCGCCTCCTTGGGCAACCAATAAGCCACCTTAATTTTGGTGCCCGACCAAAAATGCCCGCCTGAGGGTAATGTACTTTCTTCAAAGGTTGCTCCTTCAGGATGACGTAGGAAAATTTGGTTGGTTCCCAAGGAAGAAGGAATAAATCCGAATGCCTTTAAGGTTTCGCTGTTTCCTTTGTGCAAAGCGTGTTGCGAGTAATAACCTTGTGCCGTCCATCTGGCGATGTAAAGGGTTTCCCCTTCCTCGTCCGTACCGATGGCTTGGAATTGCTGTGCGGCATGGTGGCGCATTTGCCGCCACTTTACCTTACCGGATAACTGCACCAACAATTCAGGCTCGAAGGTTTTCCCTAAACCCGACTTCCTCAAGGAAGACAAGAAATCTTTGGCAAAACGACTGGAATCAGAGCCCATCAAACGGTCCGTCTTGAAAAAGGAACGGATATAATGGACGGATGAGACATCACCCTTTACGGATTGCCTGTGCAAGATTTGATATGCCAATTCCCTACAAACGGGCAGCATTTCCTGATCCCCTACGCCTCGATTGAGATATATCAAAACATGCAGGAACTCCTTATCCCTAGGTGTTACTAGCTTGTTGTCAAAGACGTCTTGTAGTAAGTCCTTACGATCCTTATCCTTGTCCTCTTTTTTCAAATCGAAAAGACGCTTCAGGCAAGCTTCCCCTTCAGCAGGATTTTCCCAGCCCTCCAGGAGTAATTCCTTAGCACGCGGGCGTTGATCCATCTTATCCAAAAGAAGATCGGTTCCCTTGAGGAACTTCCCGTTCGCCAAGTGATTCTCCAAGGTCTTTTCGTAGAAATGCAGGGCATTTTTCCTTTGACCGATGATTTCATATAAATCACCTGTTTTTTCAAAGTACTCCAACTTCTCGTACAAGGGGATAGCATCCAAGTACATTCCGCCTTCCTCGTAGCATTCGGCTGCCGCAAGATCATTCTTGATATGGACAACGTATAACTCCGCCGCTTCACGGAAAAACTTACCCTTTCTTAAGGCATTTGCCGCCGCATTGAAATCACCCAACAACTTGGAGTAGATGTATGCCGCACGGCGGTATTCTCCTCGATCCATCATCATGCGCGCCGCTTCGCGGTATTTTTGCATGAGGACGTGATACTTACTTCCCGCATTGAAATACCCGGCACTGCCGCCGCCACCTAAACCGCTTAAGGAAAAATCCGTGTTGTTCCCGGGTAAGGAATCCCCACCCCAAATTCCGCCTCCACGGTTTTGGTAAGGGCTATTTACTTGTGGGGCAAATTTTAATGCCTCCCAAGGATCCTTGTTAAATAATTCAAGGAGCCTTTCCAGTTCACGCCTTTGTTTTTCCTCTATTTCTTTATTCCCTCCTAGCATCCCGCGTAGAAAGCCCGCCATCCCTCCGGATTTCCCTAGAGCATCCAAACCCTTTCCTGAAAAGAAAACACTTCCGTACTTCTTCATCAGGTCATTGAGGTCCGTTAATTCCTTACCGGAAAGATTGGATGGGCCGCCCATCATACCTCCGCCGCCGAACATGGCTTGTAA
>JAHDDF010000001.1:0-5380 GCA_020629475.1 Saprospiraceae bacterium | reverse complement strand
TCCAAATCCGTATTTACCGGCAGGTAAATTTTTCCGATTTTCCCGTAAGGGCTCAAGATTTGTTTTACCGCCTCGTCACCCGCGAAATCCAATACCACGAACAAACCAAAAACGGAAGGATCCGCCTTGGAGGTAGGCACGGGGAAGCACTTCATCCGTTCGGCAGGAATGCCCCATTTCTTAATGGCATCAAACCATTCGGAAGCACCCTTACCACGGACGAATGCCGCCTTTACGGAACGATTCGCCTTGTTGTTATATCGCAGTTTTACTTGCATTACTTCAAGATGTTTTTCACGATGGGTTTAATGTACTTTTCATGGAAAGTTCCCGAATCCAAATGATTGGTAAAGGTTTTCCGGATGAAATATTTATTGCCTGTGGTGGCTCCGTCGGAAGCCCATGCCGCCGTGGACTGACCCGTTACGTTTATAATGGTTACCTGTGGTAAAACATTATTTGCCGGTACGATGTGGACAAGCCCTCGTGAATCGGCGTATATCCGAGTACCGTCCTTGAAATCCATTCGCTTGAAATCAACGGATTTGTTTTCCGTGATCAAGGCGGAGGTTTTTCCGTGTTCCGGTGAAATTCCTTCCGGCATACTGCCTTGGACAAAGAACAATTCACCCGATTTGCTTGCCCAATTTACCGTATCGGCGGAAAGTCGCCTTCCGTTCAACCAAATCTCCCCTTCCTTGGAAATACGGAGATTCTTGGTTTTCCTCATGGCATTGTATCCGGGGTTGATATACTGTTTTGCATTGGTAAAATGGTTGGCATTATTTCGATATAAACTTTTCTTGACAAACTCGTTCGTTTCCCAAAAATCTTGGGTATGAACCACTCCTGTTGCCCCCTCGATTTTATATGCACTCCCCAAGGAAGCCGTATAAAAACAGCCCTCGTAATACCTTAAATTATTACGGTCGCCCTTTAATCCATCCAAGCTAAAATGTTGGATTTTTTTACGTTCGAGATCAAGGGAGTACAAATCGGAAAACAAGCCTGCTACGTTCTCGACCAGGACGTGCAGCTTACCGAATTGTTCACCAAAAAAGAATCTTTCCCCTTCGATTCTAGGCATAATCTCGATGGCTCCTTTCGTTGCCAGAAACCAATATAAGAGCCTGCCGTTCTCATTGATACCAACGTATCCTCCGCTATTCAATGAGTAAAAATGGCTACCCCTCGGACGCATACCGATAGTTGGGTAATACAAGGGGGAATACTTCTCCTGCAAGAACAGGATTTCACCTTTAACCGGCTTTCTTCGATCCTTATTCCTTCTTGTTTTAAACAGTAACTCGTCTAAATCATATCGGGTTTTTCCAATGAATTTGGGAAAGCCCTTATTGATTTTGGTCAGGAATAAATCCCCTTCACGATTCAGGGAAATTTGGACATCCACGTTTTCCCTCAGACCGATATACTTCTTCTTAAAAACTTCATTGTTCAACACGGATTCATCCGTAATAAAAATGAATTCTTGATCATTTGTAGGGCGGTTCTCCTTGAAGAAATCCTCCAATGCCGTTCCGCAATCCAATTCAATACTTGCCTTGGAAATGGCATCCTTCACACCGGCAGGGGAATCCAAGGAAGCCGCTTCCGCTTCCATGCCTAAGGTAAAGACACGGATCCCCATCTCCTCCTTCTTTTGCTCGGAGCAAGCAAGTGCCGCCGCCATGGCAAACATCTTGGGTTCACCCCAAGTACGGAAGGTCGTATCAATCAGGATGATTCTCTCCTTCACGGGATTAGCGGGTGGTTCTTCATGGCGAAGGAATAGTGCCTCGTTGTTAACCAAACGCGCCGACAGCATGGCATCATCATACGCCAATTCGCTAAGAAGCAATTTATCAAAATCACCCTTATTGGTAATATCGGAAATACCGCCCATCGCCATATCGGAAGTACCCCTAGTTTTCATAGGGATATTCATTCCGGCAATCAAGCGTTCCGTAAGTCTTGCCAAGCCTTCCGTTTTGGGATCAGCCGCAAGGGCTTGGAGCAGGGTATCTTCCGTTTCCGGGATTTCAATTTCCGGTGCTTCCGGTAAATCGTAATGACCGGTACGGAGGATATTTTCTAACTCATCGGCATTTTTTACCACCTCCGATAAATCCTTGAAGGCTTCTAAATCCTTCTTGAAATCGGAATGCGTCATTTTCTCCCCGAAGCGATACATGATTTCATCATCATGACGACCGGATTCAAACTCGTCAATCAAATCCTTGGAAATGGACTCCGCGATCTTCCCTTGCATTTCCTTGAATAATTCAAAGGCTAGATGCTTACGGTGTTTACCTTTCCTGAGTTCATCAGGTAATTTCCCGACAAGGAGCATTCCTTGTAATCCCTTATTGGAATAAGAATAAGTATCCAATGCGGCTAAATGCCGCTTGAGCATGGGCGGTATTCCAAGGAGGATTTGCGTTCCTTCCTTTTCCCATTTTTCGGGTTGACGGCAAGCGGATAGTAATAGCAAAACCGCTCCCAATGGCGGTAAACCGTGGGGAGAAAGCGCCGTAAGAATTTCCATAAGATCCTTGCGGTGGCAGATACTTCCGCCATCCGCCCATTCCAGGAACTCGCCGTCATTGGACCACTTCCAGAAATAGTCGGTTCTAGCTTGGAAATACTCCTTTGTTATGTCGCTTAATCCTTGCATTAGGGTTTATCGTTTTTCGGTTGTTTTTCTAATCGCGCTTCGGGTTACGGGTTTTTGGTATTCCTTTTTGATTTTATGCCAATTGCCGTCAGGCTCAAAGAGAACGACAAATTTCCCGGCTTCGCTTAATTTTTTAGCGATTCCCTTCTTCAAAAAAGGATAGTCCAATTCATAACCCGAAGGAACCGCCAAGCCATCTTCCAATACATAAGCTTTCCCCGGTAAGGGCGGCAAAGGCAATCCTGAAACAAGGACTTTCCCGTCCTTTCCGGCGATGTATTTCCACCTTTCCATTCTAATGGAGGGAGCCGTTTCGGCGTAAGCCGAGAATAAATCCCAATCCAATAAAAGCGCGTTTGCGGACTTATCGGATTCGGATGCCGTGAGCTTGAATTCACCCTTGGTCATCCCTTCCCCGGGAAGTGCCGAGGCAGGAATTTCCACTTGGATGAACTTGTACAATTCCAACCAATCCCCCTTGGGTAATTTCCCTTGGGGCGTTAGGTTCCCTTCCGGGAACAACAAGCCCGATTCATTGGTAATAAATTTACCGATACAAGGAAGGCCCGCTATCCGGGCATCCGCTTTTTTCATGGGGATGCCCCTTAGCCAAATGCCTTTCTCGCCACGCAAAGCACGGAGATTGGGTATTGCCCGGATAGAACCCAAGACCACCTCATCCTCCTTGGCTATCAAGAGTACGCGTTCTAGGCTTTCGTCTTGAGAATGTTCTTCCATAGGACATCAATGGGTTTTTGAACGAATTTGCGTTGCTCATCATCCTTAATCCACTCGCATCTTCCGTTTAGGTAGCGTAACCGATCCTTGATGATGGCTTTTTCGGATAGGGATAATTCAGGTGCGTTCCACTTCTCCGTAAGGGTTTGAACCTCCTTGAAAATCCTGTCCGGATCGGGTGCCGTGTTGCGGATGGCTTGCGGGTGCTTTTGTTCTTCGGATTCATCCTTTTTGACGATGGCGTCCACGATAGCACCAATGATTTCGCGCTGCTCATCCGTGTCCCAGATATAGCGCAATACCCACATATCGGAAATGAGGGCTTTCTTCCTTCCACTTAATACGGCACTTGCCGCCATTAGGCGCTGGAGCTTAACGGCTCTACGGTCGGATACTTTTACGCCGGCGTTCCTGAGTTTGATGACCAAATCCAAGTACTCGTTACGGATATCGGACAGGTCTACCTCCATCACGATTTTTTGCAATTCCATGATTTCCTCCGCTTCGATGGTCGCGGGCTCAGGGCGATTCTTATTTTCCAATTTCCAACCCGCATCCAAAACATGGGTTAGTTTGTCCGGTGCTACATTTCCGCAATACACACGAATCAAGAATCGGTCAAAGAGGGCTTGCAATGCTTCGTCTTCCGGTAGGTGGTTGGATGCGCCCACGAACATTAGTGCCGGCAATTTCTTGGTTTCCCTTCCCCTACGGAAAATACGTTCGTTCAAAACGGTAAGGAGCGCATTCAAAATGGCGGAGTTAGCATTCAATAACTCATCCAGGAAGACGAGCGTCGCTTCCGGTAGCATTCCTTCCGTATTGGTTACCAAATCACCTTCGCGTAGTTTACGGATATCGAAGGGACCGAAAAGTTCATTGGGTTCCGTAAAACGGGTCAATAGGTATTCAAAGGAATTACCTTTCAGCAATCGGGCTAATTCGCGAACCATCGCGGATTTAGCGGTTCCCGGAGGTCCTAGCATGAATAGGTTTTCACGACCGACCAGGCAAATACCCATTAGGTCGATGATTTCGTTTTTCCCTACAAAAGTTTCCTTGATGTGCCCAAGGACATCGTTGAGCTTTCCTACTAGGACTTGTTCGTTTGCGTTGCTCATGAATGGCTTTTTTACGTTTTATTTTTTGTCAGGTCAAAAGACCTGACAACAGGAAGATATAACACGAGTAGGTGACTTAGGCTTCCTTATTGCCTTCTTCGGCTTCCAGTGATTGTAAATGGATTTTCTTTTCCTCCGCCCATTTAGGTGCCAATTTTTGGGAGAAATCCCCTAGGATAATATCAGCTTGTTCCCTTGTCTCTTCCTTGGCATAACGGAATGCTTTTTGGCGTAACATTCGTTCCGTGTATTCTTGCCAAAGCCCCGGATGATTCCTAAAAGGTCCGGTAGCCCGGCGTGGCAAGTCACTGATTTCCGTTGCGGAATACGCCCATTCCCCTGCCGTGGATTTTAGGTGTACTATCAAGGGATCTTCCGGTGCTAATCCTCTTGCGAAGTTAAGTATTACGGGTATATGTCTTAAGCAAAGATCGGCGGAAAAGATTTCCGAATGACCTTTCTTTCCGTCAAAGGGGAATAGCATTCCGGGAATTTCCCGATCCTCGATTTCACGGATTAGAACTATTTGCGCGGCATTGAAAAGATACTTTGCCGCCCATAATGCCGCCTTCTCGGAAAAGACCGGAGCCTCTCCCGGAAAATTGGCTGCTTCACGTTCGTATGCCTCTCTTAAAATACGCCATGACTCCCGTGCGGCACTAAACTTATTAGCACCTCGTTCTCTTGGGATAATGATTTCATCTCCCTTAAATAAAGCCTTGAGAAACTTGGGTAAAATCATGGGTTTCGTCGTGTTTTGGAGTCCTTATATATAAGGTTTTCCAAGGGAAAAAAGTTCCTTAAAGATAGGGTTTTTCGCGGTCTTCAGTCGGGGGACTGAAGACAT
>JAHDDF010000632.1 GCA_020629475.1 Saprospiraceae bacterium | reverse complement strand
ACCCAATTCGAGAACGTAGATAGATATAACGTAACCCTAAATAGCGTAAACGTTTACGAAGGGTTTACCTACATCGGATTTGATAGTGAAACACTTCCTGATATCCAATCCGATGCTTCAGTTATTCCGGGCGTTGTGGATACTTTCCATTTATGCGAAGGTGATTTGGCTACTTTCCTTACACCCTTCACGGCAACGGCTTACAACTGGGATTTCAATGGAGCAATCACGAATCCCGGAACGACCGAGGATCTAATCACGGCGAATTTCAACAACCCCGGTGAATATTGGGTAGAGCTTTACATCACTACCCAATGTTGCGGGGATTCACCCATCGACTCGGCATACCTCTATGTCGATCCATACCCGGATTATACCGTGGCTTCACATGCCGTGAGTATATGTGAAGGGGAAACGGCTACCTTGGAATTGGAAGCGGCAAATATTTCCGCACCTTTTGACTCGGTGGTTTGGGCACCTGATATTGATTTAACGGTACTGGATTTAAACAATGCGGAAGTCGTTCCGCCTGTTGGAACGGTAACGTATACCGCAACACTTTACCAATCCGATTATTCAAGAACTTATACTTGTCCGGACGAGGTGGAATTCGTGGTTACCGTAAATGCTCCGCCTGTTGCCACGGAAGTCATAAACGATGAAACCTGTAATGGTGACGGAAGCATTTCCCTAACGGTGCCCGGTACCATAAATTATCAATGGTCGCACAATCCGGGGTTAAATAGTCCCAATGCCACGGGTTTAACGGCAGGTTTATATGATGTTACGATAACCGATACAAGCACGGGCTGCTCCGCAACGGAACAGTACGAGGTGGGGGTTGATCCATCCGCTATCAACGTTTACTTCTCCAATGTTTCCAATATCACCTGTTTCCAAGATGGTGACGGTATGATTACGGCGGTAGCGGAAAACGGAACACCGGATTATACCTATGTTTGGAGTAACATTGGTGCCGGACCTCCTACAATTACGGATCTTGGTCCCGGCGTTTATAGTGTTACCGTTACGGATAACCTTGGTTGTACGGCTAATTCCGTTATCGAGGTATTTACTCCTGAGCAGTTGGCGGTTTTAGGAATGACTTCCAATGCCGATTGTGATACACCGGGTTCCGTTTCCTTGGAATTCCCTACGGGTGGTACGCCTTCTTATATGTATAATTGGAACAATGGTGCGGTAACCCAAGACAATTTGAACTTGCCATACGGTGGTAACTTTACCGTTACCATTACGGATGAGAATGGTTGTACCCTTACGGAAACCTTTACGGTTCCCTTTGATGGACCACCATCGCAATTTATTAGGAATTAAAAAATCCTTTGATGAAAACTTCTTCTAATTTGTAGACCTCATTAAAGGTAGAAGATACTATCCGGAGTACCAATGGATTTTAATACCCATTGGTACTCCGGATGGGCTATTTTATTATACAAGGATATTCCTGAAATCTAGCCTGAAGTATATTCAGGAATGAATGGACAATGATTAAAGTCCGTAATGTCATCCTCAGGTTCATTTGTGGTGGATAAAAAGTAAATCCATGACTTGATTCTTCGCATCATAATTCAGCGGGTTTTGTCGTATAGTCGGATGTTATCTTATAACCGACCAAACAAGTTGGGGTGATTTAAAGACAAGGACATATCCAAAAAGAATTATTCATTTTCTCTTTTTGATGTCCAAGATTTTCAGGAGGTGAATAGTAAATTGAAATTCCATATGCTTTCCCCTTTCTCAAATAGGTGAATCGAGGTGAAATAAAGGAAGATTCGCTTCCGTATTTTT
>JAHDDF010000631.1 GCA_020629475.1 Saprospiraceae bacterium | reverse complement strand
ATGGTAAATTGAAGCAACGTCAGGGAGTCATTGGCACCCATCCGGGACATCTGTATTTCCTATTTCTACATCAGAAATAATTTTCGCTTTTACTTCCGCGTCCTTCACATGAACACCAACGGCATTTACCTTAGCTTTTTGTTCGGATGCTTCCCCTTGGAACGGACCATCAATAAAATAGGGTTTCTGTGCGGTGATCGCTCCTAGAAAAAAGAATAGAAATAAGGTGGTGATGGGTAATCGCATGGGACGGGCATTTAGGTTGTTAAAGGTAGGGTTTTTGAAATTGGAGGGTATTATTTCGCGAAGGGTTAAAACCCTCCGCTTTGGGTGCGGCGGTCGGTTCCGACCGCTTTTTAGGAAAAAAGATAATATCCGTATTTTTGAACCCACACCATTTAGAATTACCATTTATGCGTCCCCTTGCCCTAATCCTCCTTTTTATGATGCTTCATTCAACAACCTTTTCCCAAGATACATACATCGTTGGTTTCGGAAAGGAAGACATTACCTACACCGATGAAAGTATCGGCCTATTCGGGTACGGGGATTACGGGCATAGGACTGACCCGGAAAATCCCACCACTTCCTCCATTTATAGCCGCGCCATGATTCTGGGAACGGATTCCGACGATTGGGTAATCATGGTACACGCGGACTTAGGGGCTATCTCCCACCCTATGCATCCCATGTTGTTGGAGCGGATTAAAGAAAGATTATTGCCGAACATTAAGGAGGGAAACCTCATGATTTCCGCTTCGCATACCCATTGCGCTCCGGGTGGTTTTTCGCATTACCCATTATACCAAATGGCGGCACCGGGCTTTAAGCCGGATTTCGTGGAAAAGACCATTGAAGGAATGTACGAATCCGTCAAGCAGGCATGGGAGAACAAGGAGGAATGCAGCATTACCATCAAGCAAGGAAAATTTGAACCTGAAGTGCCCGTGGCGTTTAATCGTGCCTTGGCATCTTATAACCAAAATCCTGAAATCCCTAGAAAATACGATAACCACGAGACCAATCTTGCCATGAACCGGGAGATGGACTTGTTGGCATTCGAGAACAAGGACGGGAAGGTGATCGGTATGATAAACTGGTTCGGTGTTCACCCTATTGAATTGCTACCTGATCATTTACATATTGATGGTGCTTCCAAGGGGTACGCCGGTATTTACGCGGAAGAAAAAATGGGTGAAGGAACGGTTGCCATTTTTGCGCAAAATTCAGCCGGCGATATCCAAACCTGTGATCATCACGATCATAAAACCTTCGATAAAGAAATGAAGGGGATTTTGGATGATCCTGATTATAGCCACAAAAAAAGTAGCTTAAAACACGCCAAATGGAACGGGAATGTCCAAGCGGAAAAAGCCGTTGAAATTTTGGATACCGCGCCCTTGGGGAAAATACAAGGACATACCATTGATTGCGAGTTGTTATACGTGGATTTATCGGAGGTCATGGTTGATCCTAAATTCGCGCACGGGGAGGAAGGCGCAAGGACGGTAAGCCCTTGCCTTGGCACGCCATTTTTGGCAAGTTCATTTTATCCCCAACATAAAAAACCCGAACAGCGGGTTTTGAATACCGTTATTGCATTACAAAAAACCATTTATGCCATTAAACGCCCCTTCGTAAAAAAGGAAAAAAGGAAATACCGCAAGGAATTATATAAATGGCAAAAACCTAAAAAAATAGGAGTAGATGCCGTTGAAAAAAGCGTAATGGGTGTTGAATTAAAAAACCTTGGACAAGGAAACGCCAATGATTTTTTATTAAAATTTTTCGCTCAACCTGATCCTATTAT
>JAHDDF010000115.1 GCA_020629475.1 Saprospiraceae bacterium | reverse complement strand
ATCGGTACAGGTTCCTCTAGGGCTCAAATGAATTACACCTTGGAAAACCCTTACTTGGTATGGTCCAATAGATTCGGGAATAAGGCACCGAAATACAATGATCTTATTGTCCCCAAGGATGCTACATTCATTTTTTGTAGACCCGTAGGTCTGGATACCATAATTACGTCTACGATATCAAATGCCGGGATTCCGGAAAACTCCACCTCTTCTCAAGAGATATTTTCCGGTGTGGAATTGGATACTACAAGTATGTTCTATGATATAGAAGGAAGCAAGATTATATTCAGGAGTGACGAGAAAAAAATCATTCGGAAGGATATCGTAATTCCTGAAGGATACAGGGTATTCTTTGAACAAGGAACCGAACTTGATTTTATTCAAGGAGCGGGTTTTATTTCCAAATCTAATGTATTCATGTACGGAAAACCGGAAGCTCCAATCCGAATTACCTCCTCCGATGGTTCCGCAAGAGGTTTTACCGTTCTACAAGCACCTGAAAGATCAAACGTACAGTATGTAATTTTCTCCGGATTCGATACTTGGAAACACAAGAATTGGATACTTACGGGCGCTGTCACCTTTTATGAATCCGATGTTAATATTGAGAACACGATATTTACGGACAATCATTGTGAGGACGCCCTAAACATCATCCGCTCTGAGTTCACGACCAAAAACATAACGGTTTCCAACACATTCGGGGATGGTTTTGATTGTGATTTTTGTGAAGGGGAAATCTTGGATTCTGAATTCCTCAATACGGGAAACGATGGGATGGATTTTTCTGGTAGCGCTATTCGTATCATAAATACAAGCGTAAAAGATGCCGGAGATAAAGGTCTAAGCGTAGGTGAGGAATCCAATGTTTTTGCGGATAAACTTAACATCTCGGGCGCGGCTCTAGGTGTTGCTTCAAAAGACCTTTCGATTTTGGAAATTTCCCGGATTGAAATGAAAAATTGTCAACAAGGTTTTGCCGCTTACCGTAAAAAACCGGAATACGGCGGTGGTACAATTTACGTGAAGGAATATTCCGTAAAGGATATCGGATTGCTACATCAAATTGAACCCGGTTCAAAACTAAAATTAAGCGGAACCTTAATTACGGAATGAGATACGAACGTAAATATCGAATTACGAATACACACTTGGGGTTGATTCATCAAATTCTCCGCAACCACCCGGCTTCCCTAAGAAAGATTTATCCTGACCGGCAAATCAATAACGTGTACTGGGATAGTATTGGTTTACAAACCTATAAAGACAATGTAATGGGTATTGCCGAAAGGCAAAAATTTAGAATTCGCTGGTATGGTGAAAATGTTTTGGAAATCAAAAACCCCAAATTAGAAATTAAAAAACGGATCAATGAATTGGGCTCCAAGGAAATTTTTGACCTCCCGGATTTCAGGCTCCCCGAAATTAATTCCTTGTCTCTGACTATCGAACAATTAACCAGAGTGAATACGAATCTTATTCCAATATTACTAGGTTCATACCAACGCTCGTATTGGGGTACTTTTGATAAAAAATTTAGACTAACGGTTGATCACAATATCCAATTTCACTCCCTCTTGAATGAGGGCACATTTAAACATTATGTCCACCATGATGATGCCGTAATCCTAGAAGTAAAATATGATGAGGAATGGGATGCCCTTGCTGATAGAATTATTCAATACCTCCCCTTTAGAAGGACAAAAAACTCCAAGTACGTTATCGGGGTAGAATACTCCAACACTTGGCTTGGAATCCAATAAACGTCTTCCATGAAAACAGCTTTCCTAATCAGCACGGTCATTCAACTACTTCTCCTTGTATTCACCTTTTTGTTGGTTGCCTTCGGGAATGATTTACTAGGTCTTTTCATTCCGCAAAACTTGCTGGATACATGGGATTATACCGCGGAGAGTATCGTCTTCTCCATTGTTTCAAGTTTTGCCTTTTTGTTATCCACTATCGTTTCCGTTTTTACCCCTAAAAAATTCGGGAATCTTCGGTACTTGCTTTTGTTCGGTAGCCTTGGTCTTTTTATATGGAGCCTGTTCATTTTCAATAGTCCAGGTCATATCTCCCCGGATGAGGTAATCATAGGTTGGGTTATCGGGTGTCCCTTTCTAATGGTTGTTTCCGTCCTTGTTTTCCTTAAGTGGGATAAAAATGTCCAATGGAAAGACGGAAGGTTAGATATACTGGATGATGAAATCTAAGATTTATCGGATTTCGCCTTGGATTTACCGAAAAAACTCGACAAAAACGTAACCTCTTCGGATTATTGATCATATCAACATGAGGAAAAAGATAAGTTATTGCTGATTCAGTTAATGAATCATTACTTAAGTCGTAACTTCCCCGGTAAAACCACAGACATGATTACTCCGCCCCTTAGGATCGGAAAAACAATTCTGGCTTCTTTGCTTTTTTGCTTGTTTTCGCTATCCGTTTTAGCGCAAACGGACAGGCAGGTCGTAATGGTGGTTGATGATTCCGGTAGTATGACCGGCGCAAAATACGAGGCAGTGATCTATGCCTTTCAACTCCTCACCGCTTTACTGGAACCGGAGGATGAATTATACATCGTCCGAGGAGGTCAACCCATTCCCGTAAACCTTTCCGACAAGCAGGCGGAAATGGACAAAATCGCCAAATGGCCGATGACGGGCATGGGTGATTATCGCCTCCTTCCCCCGGGCATGGAAAAAATCGAACAAGGCGGTAATAAGCAGAAATGGTTCATCGTAGCGGCAGATGGTGAATGGGGCGGTGATAACACCACCATCGAACCCATGTTCACCCCTTGGTACGAGGCACAAAAACCTTTTATTAAGTTCTTGTCCATTAATGAAGCTACGGCGAAGCCGGAGAAGAACACCCTCAAACTTTTATTGGAACAATATCAGACCACGGAAATTCTCCCGACTGCCGCTGAGTCCAATTCAGACTTAAGAAACAACTTGGCAAAAATCTCCTCCGAGGTAATTTCCGTTTCCGGTGAAACACAAATCAAGGCAAAAAAACTAAACGATAATACCGTTTCCTTTTCTCCTGAACTGCCTTTAAAAAAGCTAATCATCATTTATCAAGACAATGTGGAAACCTCCGTACTCCCTTTGGCTACCTCCATCAATAATGATCTTCAATTGGGCGGAAATTGGAAAGCCTCCAATTTTGGCGTAAATCCGGGGCGTAACATGAATACGAAAACCTCCGGAAGAATACAAGTTATCCAAGATGGTTCAGGTTCGGTTATTCCGGCAGGGCAAACCATGAAAATCTCATTCGACAAAACCATTGACGTAAATAAACTTAAGATCATCCCCATCTGCGCCCTGGAAATGGAGGCTTATCCCGAAGCGGAATTCGAGGAAGTAGATGAGGCAAATTTGATTTATAAGGTTTGCAATGATGTTGAAACGGCAATCGTAAAAGCCGAAATAAAGGACACCGAAGGGAATACCCTAAAGCCTGCTGTCTTGAAAAAAGTAAAGGTCACTCTTGGCTACGGTGGAAAGGAGAAAAAGCTAAAATTAGTCGACGGTGTATTCCAAGCGGAAATCCCCCTCAAGGAGGACAAGACCGTTTGTTCCGTCCGGGCGGACTATCCGGGATACTTTGATTATAAAGCCCAAATATTCACCATTGAAAAGGTGAATTGCTACAATACCGAACCACCCGAGGATATCGGTAACGTAATCATGTTCCCGGAAACCGGGCTATCGGATTTCACCGACGACGGCAACTGCTTCGACGGTAAAGTTTTCCTTCCTGACGGAACACCCGTTAGCCCGGATAACTTCGAGCTCACCATGAGCGATCCGCCTAGGTTCGTTGATTTTGAAATCGAACCTACCAAGGACGGTTGGAAGATTTGTAGAAGCATTTTCACCTGCCGCTGCTTCTTGAAACCGGGGACATACCAAGGGGAATTCTTGCTAAAATCCAAGAACAAAAGACTTCGCAGCCTGAAAGGGACATGGTCTTTCACGGTAAAAAAAGAAGGTGGCTTTTTAAGCGGTTGTTATACCTGCCTTTGGATTTTACTAGGCACCATCCTATTGGCGATATATCTTTTTGGCTTCTTCAAAAAGAAACGTTTTGCCAAAGGGGCAATTATGGAATACGAACGTTACAGGACGGAATTAGGGCAAAGAGGAAAACCTCAAACCCGCAAGTTACACGCCGGATTCTTTAAGAAATGGGTAGTACCCTTCGTTCCTGAACGAGTATCGCCTTACGGCTTTATGGTAGAGGCATCCGATAGCAAGAGCCACATTATTTTACCTCAGAAATCACAAACGGAAAACATGTTCAACCGGGGTCGTCCCATCCTCAAACCGGGTAAAAAGGACGAGTTGCTGCGCGTAAATACCAAATTGGAGGTTCACCGCAGGAACAGGAAGGACATTTACACCTATAAATTCAAGTAATTTTTTCATATTCACGGAGATTTTCAGACGCTTCACAAGCGTCCCATTTAACGTCAGAACACACTAGTCAAAACAGAAAGAATGGAAGTACCCACTTTATTGGTCGGATTGGGAGGAATCGGTTCCCACATTGTTGACGAGGTTTACGGAATGCTACCTGAATCCAAACGCGGACGGGTAGCGGTTATGGCATTTGATACCAATATCAATGATATCCGCAAACTCAAGCACATTAACCGCTCCAACATCATTCAAACCTCCGCCAATTATACCGTTAGGCAATACATCAACAAAGCGGATTCAACGGTCAAGGAATGGTTCCCTTTCGAGAGCGGGGAAGTCATGAACAAACGATTAACCGAAGGAGCGGGACAAATCCGTGCGGTATCCCGTTTGGCGTACCGTGCCGCCATCGAATCCGATAAAATGGTGAAGTTGCAATCCAACCTTCGCCGTATTTTCAGGAATGATGATTCCGGCTTTACCGCAAGCCCTAGGATCATGATCGTTTCTACCTTAGCGGGTGGAACAGGTGCAGGCTTATTCCAACAAGTAGCACTTTATCTAAAAGACGTACTCGCGGATACCTTCCGCGTGGAAAACGTTTTGGTAAGAGGTGCTCTATTGTTACCTGATGTCCTTGTAGCAACCGGTGCCATCAAAACGGGTCGCCAAATCGATAATATCCGAACCAACGCTTACGCTTGTATCAAGGAACTAAACGCCATCACGAAAAACGCGATGGGCGTGGATCAACAAATGGCTATCGAGTTGGAATACCGTCCGGATTTACAAGATATCGACGGAAGGGTAAATCATTACCTTACCTCCAACCACTTGCCCTACGATTTCTGTTTCCTGTATGATGACCTGAACATGAACGGGAGGTCATTGGAGTACTTGGGCAATTATATCAACCAGGTTATCAAAACCATCTACTTGGATTTGTTCTCCCCTATCGCGGACGGGACTTTCTCCAAGCAGGATAATGAGATCATCAACCTTATCGAGAATAACGGATTGAACCGTTATTGCGGTAGTGGTGCCGCTTCCATCGAATATCCTTACGAGGATATGTTGAATTACTTCAGCCTTCGTTGGTTCACGGATTCCTTGGGTGCTGATTGGCTTAGAATCGATGAATTGTACGAGGAGGACATGCGTGAGTACAAGCGTACCATCGCCCAGCAAGGGATTGCCGAAAAACCGCATCGCGGGGAGCGATTCCTATACCACCTTAAATTCATGGGAACCGGGGAAAGTCCCAAGCCTTTCTTCCGCAATGCCTACCGTGATTGCCACTTGATCAGCAAGGACGGTGAAATCGGTGCGCCAAAAGCATTGGAATTCGTTCAAGCCATCGGTGACGAGATTGACCGTATGGTTCGTGAGGATGAAAAACTCAATATCCAAAAGGAAAACCTTTACTTGGATCGCGATAAGCTAAAAGTAAAGGAGCACGCCCTTGGGGTCATTCAACAAATGGAAGATGAACTAGCCTTGTACAAGCGACAAGTACTACAGTTCATCAATACATCCAAGAATTATATGACCAATCAAATCCTTATCGCTGATGAGGATTCACCTAAAGGTCACCAGGATATTTCCTACCATTTGAATACTTGGATTCTGAACCGCATCGAGTCCGTGCACCCGGTAGCGGCAAGGGCTATCTTGTATCAAACGGAAATCGCCTTGGAGAAAAAGGCGGACGAATTACGTACCACCAACGAGGCACTTCTTTCCGCTATCCGTAACTACGATATCGTTTACGACCTTGAAGAAACACAAGATCTAATCGAAACGGCGGAAGACCGTATTAGAACAGCATTGGACCAGTCCATGATGGGACGTATGTTCAAGTCCCGTTTCAAATCCTTTATCAAGGAATACGCGGACGCTAGTTCCGAGCAAGCATACAATCTTGACACTTACGTCAAGAGCAAATTGAAGGAAGAGGTTTACAACGGTGTTAGAAAAGGCATCCGTATCCTAATGCAGGATTTCGAGCGCTTCTTCAACAATCTTTCCGATGTTTCCGATAAGCTTCGTGCGGAGTGCAACTTGCTTGCGAACAAGCACGAAAAATCAGGTGACGTTACCCGCGTTTTCGTGCTTGCTACGCAAAAAATGAAAGAGCAAATGTGGGAGCGCGTCGGAATGGGTGCGGTGAGCCACGAATTGCCGAATGAAATTTCCGAGCAAATCTACTTGGGTCAATACAAGCGTTTCTGTACCCAACAACGTGGGGAATACGTAACCGAAGAACGTCCCGAAAAAGTAGAGGAAATGATCCGTAGGGACGTTATCTCTTGGGGTGTAGGTGAGCTTCGTAAAGAAGACCGTATCAATTTCAATATCATCCGAGCCATCCGTAAGGAGGCGGAAATGCTGAATATGGATTCCGGTAAAATCGACGATTATATCAAGGAGCGCATCCAACGTTTGGATAACCTTACTTCCCCGCTTATTCCCGAACCAATGGAAGGCGGGAATATCTCCAAGTTTGACGCTTGGGGTATCCACCCGGATTCCGTGAAGGAACTTGCCGGTCAAACCGTCAATGAGTTATTCGCGGGTGAAAAAGTAGAGAATGACGCCTTTAGCGAATACGAAATCATGCGTACCAAAACCGTCTTCGGTTTAAAAATCAATGATTTCCAAAAGTTCCACTGCGGGGATGAAGCCGCCGGTCAAACACCGGGTGTTTATTTCTCCTCATACGTGAAGCGTATCAAGAAATTGGAGGACGGACGTTCCATCACACCGCACTTGGATAAAAGGTGGCATTCACCGTACTACTTACCGGATTTACACGAGGCTTCCGTTTCCCGCTTGAACACGAAAATCGTGAAGGCTTTGACTTACGGTTTGTCCCTGGGTATCCTTAAGGCAATTCCTTATGACAATCGTCATTATTGGGAGTTCCAAGGTGAGGAGAATAACAAGTGGGTACAATACAACCAAGAAAAAGCTACAGCCGACTTCTATACCCTATTCCGTGCATTGAACCAAAGCATGGGAATCGTGGACGCGGTATTGGCAAGAGCCGAAAAGATATTCGAGGCAGACAAGCGCAAGCACAAACAGGAGGTATCCAAGTACCAATTCTTGACTCGCTGCACCAAAATCGATTATCCCGCGCATAACGACCAAATCAGCATCTTGGATATGTTCATCGAATTCTTCAGCCACCACACGGTAGAGGAAACCGATGAAGATACCGGTTATACTTTGCTACGTGATTTCGTAAGCGAGATTTACGACTTCTACCTTTCCGTTTACGGAAGCGGTCGGAAGAATACCGCCAAGGACGAGGTCAACAAGTTGTTCAAGAACAGGCTGCTTCGTTACTCCAAGGTATTGGACAGCATGGACGCCAAAGAGCGTATCAAAACCGTAATCGAAAATAAAATCAAGGGGCTCGGATAATCCGATATGACCAATTACCTACTCAACTTAACGGAAAACGTAGAGGATAAAATGCTATCCTCACCCTTCTTGTACGATAAATTCGAGGACAGGAACGGGCTTCGTTTGCTTCCTGCCGAGGTAGGTTCCGTGCCCGTTCGCCTAGAACGCGCCTTGAATCCCTTGCTTCGTCAATTACGTACCAGACCACCCGAATCATGGCAACTTTTGGTCATGATGGAGGTATATAAGGAAAACCCCAAAGAGAATCCGACCGATTTCAGAGGCTACGCCCGATTGGTGGATGAAATTATCTTGAAGGGCATCGCAAAAAAAGGGCTTCAACGTCCTAGCCGTGTTATTTTCCTTTGGATGGACGACGAAATCGGTGATGCCACCGAGGATTGGTTATCGGGAAAGAATCATTTGGTAAAACCCGATAAATTCGGTTTCCCGAAATCCGCGTTCCGCTTGGATATAGAAACGGTAGCGGAGAAATCCAAGGCACTGTGGGCAGGAGCGGAAGGAATCTTCCGTGGCAGGAACCCAAGTAACCTTTCCGTTACGGAAAACTCAAGGATCAAACTCATCCTTGAGGAAATCCAGGACAAATGGATTGCTTTCGTTCGCCAAATCGGTGAGGATGAAGGAAACTTGATCGTAAAGAACAGGAAGACCAAATATTTCGACGAGGTAGTACTCAAGGAATTAAGGGATCAAATCCCATTGGAAATCGGTAAAATCCGTTCCAATCCGGATGCTTGGGCATCCTTCAAACCGGACCAAAGGCTGAAGTACCTTTTCTTCACCCGGTTTAGTTTGTACGCCCTTCACCGGAATCATAAATTCTCCTTTTTCCGCTTTGCGTTTAGTCGTTGGGCGGAAGACCGTGTTTCCTATTTGTTGTTTTTGCGCTCCATCGTCAAAACGGATAATAAATTACTCAAGGAAACCTTCCCGATGGAATTGCCCTTCTTCGTGAGGGTAAATCGGGAACGGAACAGTATACAAGAAACCGGTAATCGTTACATCGATGGTTTAAAAGCCATCGGTACGGAACTCCAAAATCGCCGTAAGGCAATGGCGGAGGAACAATTCGAAATCGCGGTGTATACCGCTCCCGACTTTATCCAAGCCGGTGAAACGGAAACGGATAGCATCCGAATTCCTTCCTACTCTTTGGGAAGTTTCAAGGACAATACTTCCTTGCGTGGTTTCAAGAATTGGTCGGAAAGCGTGGAGAAAAGTCTTCGAAAAATCGAGGATGCCTTGACACCGGTCATTGAGAAAACCTTTTCTCAAAATCGAAGTAAGCCTTTGACCAAGGTCATGAAAAGCTTCGATCCCGCGGATTTGAAACACCGTTTGGAAAAAGCGAAAAAACAATACGAGCAAGAGCAAGATATGCTACGCAATCTCGTAAGGGCGGATTATGCCAAGGACTTTACGGATTATGTAGAAAGCATTATGCCGCGTTTTGCTGATTTATTGACCTTGCGTCCATCACACGGCTTATTCTGGGGCTCTGCCCTAGGAGGAGGATTGATTATCGCAATTCCCTTCCTCATTGCTTGGTGCTTATTGAACAATTGGGTCTCCCCTACTTTCGCGGGATTGGCATGGGTAATATCCTTCGGGATGGCGTTCCTTATCCTTTATCTTACCCTCAAACCACTCCGTGAAATGATAGCGGAAGCCAAGGCAAAGGCGATGAACGCCAAGAAGCAAATCCAAGAGGAATTTTTGGAGCAGCAGAATTACATCCGACGCTTGGTAAAAATCCGTGAAATCAAGGAAAATATCCGTGAGATGGAAGGTGTCATGGAGAAAATCGGGGATGAACGCCAAAAATTGGAATACCTGTATAATGAAACCAACAAGCACCAAACTTGGATGGAAAACAAACTCCACGATTTGGGGCTAAGGGCAGGAGCGGCACCCGCCGGTGTCCGCTTTAATGAATCCGCCAAAAGTTGGTACGGCAGACCATTCTCGGAATGTCCCTTCGCGGGAATAAAACCCTATTTGGACGAAACCGAATTACGGGTAACCATAGACTCAAGAAACTTCAATATAAAATCGGATATCGGGAATTTGGTGGAAACCATCGAATTGGAGCGCGACGGCATTTACTCCGACGTGCGGTATGATATGTTCGGATAAAAGGAAACGATGGATATTTTTTACATCCTCTTCATATTGCTCATTTTAGGCATCCACTTCCTAGCGGTTTGGAACCTCGGGGGTGCTAATTTCCATAAACTTGCCCGTTACAAGCAAGTGTGGAGCCCCTTGCTCGTTTTCTTGATTTTCGGTGTAGGACTCTATTTCTATTTTTCCGATTACTACAATTACCTACGGGAACCGGCGGAGATTCTACAAGAGATTTTCGCACCGGATCAAAATATCGTCAAACCATTGATGACCTTGATGTGGTTTGTAGGGGTAACTTTCGTAGCGGCAATCGCTAAAACCTTCTTGCATACGATTATCTTCTCCAAGGGAAAATACAAAACCAACGACTGGGAAAAACTGTCAAAACTCGACGGGAAGAAAGCCCCGGATTTCATTTATTACCTGCACCGCAACCGCTTCATTTGCTTGATTCCCCGGTGGGAATTCGTAAGACATTTTTTCAAGTGGACGGCTTGGGTTACCGGTGCTACCGTTGTGTTATCCGTCATATTTATAGCCTATCTAAACGGTTACGAACCCTTTGCTTTCGTTGCCTTTATTATGGCAATGGAATTCTTCTGGCTATTCAACGGTCCTAGTACGGAAGCGTCCCAAGGAGGCGTGGACATCAAGGTAGATTTACCCCAAATCAAGAAATCCGTGGATTTCTACAACCTTTGGGAAGAATACCAACAAATTTGGGATAATAAATTCCTTGCTGCTTGGCACTATAAAGGAAGAAACGCCACACCTACCCCGGGTGCGGCAATTACCGATAATCCCTTATTGAAGCAATTCAACCTTAGCGGTACCCAAGCGGAAATCTACGAGCATTTCGAGAAAGGAAAGGATATCATTATCCCTTCCGCTAGATATAGGGAACTAATGCCTGTTCTATTCTCCGGTCTACTTCGGAGAGTATTGAACGGGGAAAATATATTGGTTTTAACCCCTAGGGTAACCTATGCTACCTCCGTTTACCACAGTGAGGTAGAAGCATGGTTGCAAAGTGGTTTAAGTATGCTTTCCGGTAACGAGGTATACTGGAAAACCCAGATTTACGACCACAAGACCAGAGGGCAATTATATGGTGACATCATCGTTTCCTCAGCGGATGACCTCTTGGAACATGATGCCTTGAAAAATGATTGGTTTGATGAATTAACGACCATCTTATACGTCTTTGCGGATGATACGATGGCTGCAGACCCGACCAATAATACCATTGCCGCCAAAATGCTCAAGGATAGGCACGGCGATTTGCAGTTCGTGATGCTGGGGCAAAACCGTTCTTATTTCCAAGATTCCGTAAAGCGGAACTTTGAGCTAGGCATTGATTTAATTTACCTTCCGTCCGGATGAAGCAACGGAAACCTTCCTCTTGTTCTGGCAAGCGGAGG
>JAHDDF010000114.1 GCA_020629475.1 Saprospiraceae bacterium | reverse complement strand
CTACGCCTGTGGTATAACCCGCTCCATGACCAGTATCTTTTTTCTGGACTTCAAGGCGGCATGGGATTATAATCCTCTAGGCTTTATCATTTTCCCCGCAGGTACATTTTATGTCATCAAAGACTTCCTTGAAACCAGAAAACGGGTTTTGGATAGTGAAGGAGCTAAAGAGTTAAAGAGTTAAAGAGTTTTTTGTCATCTGTCATCTGTCATCTGCCATCTGCCATTCGTCATTTACCAATAATTACTCCTCCACCTCAATAATCTCATAATAATTCTCCAAGGAGCCCACCTTAATAATATCACCCTTCGCATGTCCAAGCATGGATTGTACCAAGGGAGATTCCAAATCCAAGGTTCTAACGCCGTCCTTATCCGAAGGATTACTTCTGGCATTGGTCTGAAGCGTAATCTGCTTACCTGATGCAACGTGTTCCAATACCACTAATGAGTCTTCCTTGATCACGTGTGGTAAATCCTCCTCTCGCACCGGTTCCGGGACAGGTGCGTCCGTTTGGGATTCCTCACCTTTTAAGGGTTCCGGGGCAGATGATGCCTTAAACCAAGCCATATCCTCCGTAAGGAAGGGCAAACCATCAGTTAATGGTTTCCAATCCTTTCTATTTTTCTTGATGTCTAGAATGAAATCGGTGAGTTTTTTTGCCTCACGTTTATGGTTTCTCCACCAATTGGTACTCCAAGCGCGGTAGAATACCAAACCATATTTTTCAAGAATGGCTTGCCGATAAATATCGTGTAAATAGGCTTCCTCTCCCAGAGAACGTTGTCTACCGTCACATTCAATAATAATGGGAGGAACGCCTTCCTCCTTGGGGCGTAAAATGAGATCCAAGGTAAACCCGGCAAATGACTCGAAGATTTGGATATCATCCTCCGGGAATTTCTGCTCCAAGTGTTCTTTTACGAATCCTTCAAAGGAAGATGCCGCCGTGGAAGGGGATATGCTGATTCCCTCAGCAATACTTCCTGCTTGTTCCCTTAGAGCGGATAAGACAGCCTCTCGCCTTTGTTCATTTCCTTCGGAAACGGCTTCGGCGTAAGCTAGATAGGAGAAAAATACCGCCTTTCTATTGTTACCGCCCTCGTCTTGTAAGGCATCCCTATATCCTTGATATAAATTCCTTGGAACTGAAGTGCAGACATAGCACTTGAATTTAGCGCGGGTGATAATTACGTTCAACAACTTATAACCCTTGCTCAAATTAATGGGACCGAATCTTTGGTAGAATTTTCCTTTTTCATCGGGTCCATAGGTGGTGGAAAGGATGATAATGTCCCGTTCATCCCCTTGGATATTCTCCAGGTTTTTAACGAACAAGCCACTTTCTTCCAAACCCGTAAGCTTCGCCGCGAATTTCTTATCCGAATTGGCGTGATCCCTGATTTTTTCAAGGATGTAATCCCTTTGTTTAACGTTGAACGTAGCAATTCCGACCGAGGGATAATGCCCCAACTCATCACATTCCAGATTATTCTCCAAAATACCGATTACGGCTTCCGCTTCGTCGTCGTTGACGTTGTTTTTATAAGTTCCTCCGACATGGAGGAATTCCAAAGGTTTATAATCAAATAATGCAGGCATAGCGCAAAGCCTACCCTTATAGAATGCCGCATTGCTGAATTCTATAAGATGAGGATGCTTGGAACGGTAATGGAAGTCCAAGTGCCTTTGCCCAAAACTTAAGGAGGAAGCAAAATCAAGCAAGGATTCCGTACTTAGGAGCACGTTTTGAAGCGTGATTTTTTGCTTTTCGGATTCCTCTTGAACATCGTCGTCCTCTATTTCGCCGTCAATCATTTTCCCGAAATAGGTACTAGGCGGCATCTGGTGTTCATCGCCGGCTACTATCTTTTGTTTGCCTTTAAACAAGGCGGGAAGGGTATCCTCTACTTTTAATTGGGACGCCTCGTCAAACAGCACGATATCGAAAACTTCATCCATGTTTTGGAAAGCGGTCGCGCAGGCATCCGGGGTGGTTAAGACCACCGGAAAGAAGGAACCGAATAGTTCGAAATCAAATTTAATGATTTCCCTAAGGGTGTTTTTCTTGTAATATTTACTACTTCTTTTATTGTAAAGATTATTGACCTTTAATTCATTTTTTTCATTAAAGGAAACAATGGAGTTAATTTGTCTGGCTTTCCAATATTGTAGAATAAATTCAATTTGATTTTCACCAATATTATTGAGCGCCTCGGAAAGATTATTAATATTCTTGTCGTCGGTCGGTAAATCTTTTTCTGCCTTCTTTAGCAGTAATTTATTTAAATAATGGGAAAAGAAACTTGCCTTCCAATTTTGTTCTTTTTTTAATAATTGAACATAAGATTTTTCCCTTGGATTTAGATGGTGAAAGAAATTAACCCAAGCGTGGAATTTCAAGAACTCCTCTTGTCCTTCATCCTTGAGTTGCTTCATTTTTTCGGTAAAATCAGCAACGCCTTTTACCATTCTTACGGGGCTATCGCTTTCTGATGGAGGGTTGTCCATCCAGCCGTCTACCCGTAATCTTTTTACCGCATCTTGCGCCGCTTTTTCGTAAGCGTTATATTTAGGTAAGACGTGGTAAGGGAACTCGTTTCGCTCTTTTCCTATTTCGGAAATGGCTTTTTCTTTAATGGAGCCCCAAGAGGTTTTCCATTCGTTGATGTCCCCTTTAATGGATTCAGTCCTTTTGCGTATTTCACTGATATCCAATACTTCATCCAAGGAGGTTTTGATAAAGGGAATACCTACGCATTTGGCTTGTAATTCCTTGTAAAGATCGTGGAATGTCTGTTGTTCCTTGAGTAATTGGTGCTTGGCTTTAGAGAATAATGAAGTTACTGTATAACTCAGTTTGCCGGTCTTGTCGAAATTGTAAAAATCGGAATTGGATTGGTTGCGATTGAATATATCATCCATTTGGGAAATAACGGATTCGGGTATTGCCGCTTTTTGTGCCAATATTCCTTCAATCGACTTTTCGTATTGAGATAAGAACTCCTTGTTTTTTTCTTGGAGTTCAGGAATCAAGCGCATATAATCCGAACAATCATTGCGCATTTTTTCTTCTATGTCGTAAGGATTATCACCGATTAAATTTGCTTCGTGTAAACCGTAATCCTTGCCTTCAAAGGAAAGGAATAATTGTTCCCCTTCTTCCGTAATTTTTAACCATCTTTCATATTCATCCGAGGAAAAAGAAAATTCTCCTTGAGGCTCTTTCCCGTCCCAAGAAGGTGAACCTACTTCCTTAACTACATTCAAATATTCCCCTACGATTTCGGTCCAAGCTCTTTCGGCTAAAATATCGTCTCCCGCCGCACGGTGACCGGCGTTAATTTGTGTAATTAAATTACCGCATTTATCCAATACTCTTTGTAATTCCGTTTTTGCGGCGGGTTTTACATTATTGTCGGAATCAGCGGAATCCGCTAAATTCCTCACGATTTCAACGACGTTTTTTCTATCCTTTTTTACGTCCCTAATTATAACGGAAAGCCCTTGGAGGTTAATCTGTTTTAAATTGGAGTAAATAACTTCCAAGGCAGTCCGTTTTTCACAAACCACTAAAATCCTTTTGCCGTTTTCCAAGGCATTTACGATAATGGCGGAAAGGGTCTGGCTCTTTCCGGTTCCCGGAGGCCCTTGGATTACGATATTCCGCTTGGACTTCAAGGCATTTAAAATACCTTGTTGTGAAGGATCGGTTTGGACACCGGACAAGGGTTGGAAGGAAGCATTCTCAAAACTATCGCCTGGGATTTCCAGCATCGCGGATTCCATCATCTTGTCGTATTCCTTGATGATGCTCTCCCGCTGTGTCATGAATAAGGAAAATAAACCGCCCCAGTGAATAAAAGGTCCCTCGGATGCCTTTTGGGATAAAGTCTCCTTATCCGGGATTTCTTGCACCCCGAATTCAAATAAACCTGAATCAGGGGTGAGGTCCTTATTGACCATATGTGAAATCGTGTCGAGAATGTTCCCGTACAATTGGCGGAGTTCATCCTTGTCAAGGACATTGTCCTCCAACATCTCCGAAGGGATTTTATTGATGGATACACCAATATCACCTTCAATATGATTGAGGAGTACCTCATTCAAATAAATAGGATCATCTTGGTTTTTCTTGATAACCCAAGTATTTAACTCCTTTGTTTTTTCGATTTTCAAGGACCAAATGACAAGGGGAGAGGCAGTAAGCGTTCCGTCCGATGCATCATTCCTGACCAGCAAGGGATACCCGAAACCGAATGTATCGATTCCCTTTTCCAATTTGATATCCGTATTCTGGAAAAGGAGGGCGTTCAAATCACCCGCAATTCCGGAAAGAATTTTCTGGTCAGCGGCATCAAGGATGGTAATGTCGGTATCGGAAAATTTGATCTTAAAGCGGAATGATGCCTCCGAGAGTAAAGTTTCAATAAACTCTTGCGGCATTTCCTTCCGGATTTGGCTGAGTCTATCTACATCAAACTTATACTTGGAACGGCCGGGAATGGCATTAAGGTGTACGCCACGCTTGTTTCCGATTTTTAACCTTTGGGAAAGGAGGTTCAAGAATTCCTTCGTCAATTTCATGCTTCTATCAATTATCCGTTTCGGGAACGTGAAAATATGGAATCCTCCTTGGAACCACTATCCTTGCCACTACTTTCCTTTTACCATGAATCCGATTTTTGATTTCATTAGGAGGAAAGAGGGGATTCGTAGGGCGTTTTTTTACCTTTACGGCGATTTACTCAACCAAATTTTGCCGAATTAATAATGAAGATAGGAATCATTAGGGAGGGAAAGGTACCACCGGATTCAAGGGTGCCCTTAACTCCGGACCAATGTGCCGATATAGTCAAGAATAATCAGATTCAAATTTTTGTCCAACCTTCCCCGGGAAGATGTTATAAGGATGAAGAATATGAAAAAGCGGGTTTGCCCCTAAAGGAAGACCTTAGCGATTGTGATGTTTTAATGGGCGTAAAGGAAGTCCCCATTGATTTATTAATTCCGGATAAGACTTATTTCTTTTTCTCTCACACCATAAAAAAGCAATCCTACAATAGGAAGCTACTACAAGCCTGCGTAGAGAAGAATATTAGATTGGTGGACTATGAGGTTTTAACCAATGCAAAAGGAAAACGGCTTATCGCCTTTGGTTTTTATGCGGGAATGGTAGGTGCCCATAACGGGATTATGACGCATGGAAGAAGGACGGGTGCCTTCAATCTTCCTCGTATGAATAGTTATTTCGATTATGCAGCCGCCGTAGAGGATTATAAGCGCATGGATTGGGGTGGCATGAAAATCGTTTTAACGGGAACAGGAAGGGTTGGTTCCGGTGCAAAAAAAGTACTCCTTGATATGGGCGTAAAGGAATTATCCCCCAAGGAGTATTTAGCTTATAATGGAGACGGGGCAGTCTTTACCCAACTCCATTGCGAACATTATGTAGCACGTAAATCCGATGGAGGTTTTCATAAACCCGAGTTTTATTCCAACCCGGAATTATACGGCAGTATTTTCGAGCCTTACGTTAAGGTTTCCGATATTATGATAAATGGAATTTATTGGGATAATAATGCACCTGCTTTCTTTACCTTAA
Organism: Saprospiraceae bacterium; assembly: GCA_020629475.1. Lineage (GTDB taxonomy): Bacteria > Bacteroidota > Bacteroidia > Chitinophagales > Saprospiraceae > JAHDCE01. Next base: position 5,830 of record JAHDDF010000114.1, on the reverse strand, counting down.
ATGATATGAAATCGAATGATTTCAATATAAAGGTCATCGCGGATGTGACATGCGATATAGCACCTGTTTCCAGTATTCCATCCACGATTTTTGCTTCAACTATCGCTGATCCTATTTTCGGGTTCGATCCGGAAACCGGAAAAGAGACGAAACCGCATGGAGGCAACGTTATAGATATGATGACCATTGATAATTTACCCAATGAGTTACCTAGAGACGCATCAAAATCCTTCGGGGAGCAGTTTGGAACGCACATTCTGAAAGAAGTGTTAAACTTAGGGAAAAGTGACGTTATTAACCGTGCAAGTGTTACAATTGCATCCGATTTGGGAACTCACTATGAGTACCTTAGAAATTACCTCAAAGGAGAAGAATAATTTAATACCCTTTTGATTCTAACCCTCGAAGGGGGAAAGTAGCATCACTTTTTGTCTTCGGACAAACACCCACCCGCGGGTTCGTGCCTTGGCGCGAGCCCGCTTTTTTTATGTTTTCCTAAATGCCAGTATAACCTACTTTAACGCTGATAAATTGTACTAAAACGTTAGGAAGTGTTATTGATATACTAATGACGCACTTTACACTGAACTTAAAGTGCCTGAAACGTACTATTCATGGGATGACTTAAGTATCTTGTGGCAAAATTGAAAAGGGTATTTCCGAGGAAAAGGACATAGTGGTACCTGAGGGTGAGAACCAACCCGAAAAAAAGAAAAGGAAAAGGGCATGGTGGGAAAGGATCGGTCGATTCCTTTTCGGATTCATGGTGTTCTTGTTTTGCCTGATTGTAGCTTTCTTTTTCGTAATCGAATTGGACTCCGTCCAAAATTTCCTGAAGGATAAGGTCGTTGATTATTTCGCGAAAAAATGGAATACCACCGTACAGGTCGACCATGTTGATTTTTCCCTTTTTACCAAGGTAAATCTCGATGGTTTTTTTATTGAGGATGAACGTGGGGATACCCTTGTTTATGTTGACGAACTTCGGGTAGGTATAGGAAAGGGATTAGTTGATGGATTTTCGTCCATCTTATCGCAAGAATATGAAATCGGTTCCTTAGAGCTTACCGGTGCTTACCTCAATTATTACAGGGATTCCGTTTATACGGATTCGAATGCCTCCTTCTTGTTCTCGAACGAGGAAAAGGATTCCGCCACCGTGACGTTAGATACCGCGGCAATCAAAGGAGGACTTCTTCTGGATGTGGATAACGTTACCTTAAACGACGTACGGATTCGTTCCCACGATAAACTAAAAGGGGAACTCATTGAATTTGATATCGGCTTAGCATACGTCGATAGCCTTTACCTTTCGAGTAAGGAAAAGAAACTACGCGTCTCTTCCGTAAACCTCAACGGGCTTTATGCCGGGGTTACGAAATTCCAAAAACAATTGGATGACGGGAAAGAAAAGGAAATCGAGCCTTCTAAATGGGACGATGTCCCTGAGGATTACCATTATTTTACGGCTGAGGTGGATGAAATAAAACTTCGGAACGGGAAATTCATGTTGGATGAGTCCCTAAAGGAGTTTACCAGAGTGAAGTACGAGAATACCATGGATTTTACGGACTTGAAGGTCCATGATATTGAAATGGACATTGAAAACTTCACGTTCAGGGAGGATCTACGATTTAACGGGAAGGTCACCCATGTCCAAGCGGAAGAACAGTGCGGATTCCGTTTGGAGGAGGGCTTTGCCGAGGACATCCAAGTTACTTGTGAAGGTTTTCATCTGAACGGGGTAGAACTTAGGACGCCCAACAGCGTATTGAGTGATACCATTGAATTCAAATATAGGCGGAACGGATATTATTCCTTTTGGAATTTTGAGGAGGACGTTACCATAATCGCTAAAATAAATAAGGGGTCAAGGCTAGCCCTAAAGGATATTTTCACTTTTGCGCCCGAACTGCAATCCAATCGTTTCTTCCTTGCCAATAAGAACGAGGTAATTGATTTAAAAGGTGAAATCAGGGGAAGAATCAACAGGTTAAGAACCAAGGATTTTTCATTGAAAATCGGGAATGGATTGGTAGCGGAGGGGGATCTCCGTTCCCGTGATCTAAACGTAAAAGGAGAGGAGTTTCTTGATTTTGAGTTGAAACGATTGAACACGGATGTAAAAACCCTTAGGAAACTGGTTCCTGATTTAGTACTTCCTCCTCAATTCGATAAGCTGGGTAGGATTCGATTCGAAGGGCGTTTCCTGGGTTTCTTCACGGATTTCGTAGCTGACGGCTATCTCAAAACGGATTTGGGCGACGTTAAATCCGATATGAATTTGAAGGGTTCGGGTAAGAATGCGACTTATTCCGGAAACATCGCCTTGATTGATTTTGATATGGGGCAGTGGATGGGGGACGATCAGTTCGGGAAGGTTAATTTTTCCTCCACGGTCAAGAACGGTAGAGGTCTCAACGTAAATGAAATTTACGCGGATCTTCAAGCGGAAGTCAAAGAGTTTAATTTTAAAGGATATACCTATCGCTTACTGGATATTGAAGGGAAATTTGACCTTGCCCGGTTTGAAGGTAATGCTGAAATCAGGGACCCCAATATTGATATGTCATTTGACGGGGTAGTGGATTTTAATGATTCGATCCCTGATTTTGATTTCGTCGCGGACGTACGGAAGGTCAAATTCAAGAATCTGAATCTTACCAAGCGGGTATTTGAACTTTCCGGTGATTTAGATCTCAATTTCAAAGGCTTGAAATTGGATGAAATCCAAGGGGAAGCCTCCGCTAAGGGCATGGAGTTCCTCGTGGATTCCATCCTTTTGGAAGTGGATAGTGTTTATGCCTATTCCAGGTTTAAAAATAATGGGGTTAGGGAAGTGGGAGTCCGTTCCGAGGTGATCTCGGGTGACGTTTCCGGGAATTTTGATTTCGAAGACCTACCCAAAACCCTAATTGGTTTTGCTACCCGGAATTTCCCCAAACTATCCGAGAGGATTGGTTTAAAACCCAACTATGAAAAATATCCGGGTAGACGGTTTGATTTTGATATTTTCATTCCTAATTCCGAGAACTTTACCCAACTTCTTGATCCACGATTGGATACCATAAAAGAGGCATCCCTGCGGGGTTTCTTTGATTATGACAGGGATACGCTTTTCTTGGATGTCGAGATAGGTAAAGCCGGATATGGTGATTTTATTTTTAAATCCACCAATATATTCGGGCAGTTCCAAGGCAATGAGGGTTATACTGATCTTGGGATTTACCATACCGTATACAAGGATTCCCTGCATATCCCTAATATTCTCCTATTTAATACCCTGCATTCCGATACCCTGGATTTTGAATTAAACGCATCTAATTTTTCCGATGTTTTGGACCATCTTAATTTGGAAGGCTCCTTGGTCCCGTCGGATAAAAAACGGTTTAAGGTTACCTTTAAACCTTCTAATTTGGTGGTTTATAACCAGAAATGGGATATCCTAAAGGATAACTTCGTCATTTTCGGAAAGGACTATATTGAAACGGAAAACTTCCGTTTATCCAATTTAGAATTCCCGTCCCAAATGGTGGAATTGAATTCCATCGGAGATAAAGGTTTATCCGTTACACTGCAGGAATTCGATTTATCCGTCGTAAATGATTTTACCAATTATGAACCGCTTCAATTTTCCGGACCCTTAAATGTAATCGTCTCGGCGGAAAATGTTTTTAAGGTAGAAAAATTGAATTTGGAGGCGGAGATGGATTCTTTTTTAATCAATGAAGATAATTTTGGGGTATTGGAATTGAAAGCCAATTCCCCCGATATTAAATCCCCTATTGAATTAACCTTAGAAATTTCCGATCCCGTTAAATCCCTTAAAGCGGAAGGCTACTATCGTCCCCCGTACCTTGAAAAAAATAAAAACCTATTTTTAGTGGATGTGGATATTGAAAATTATCCATTAACGATAGGGCATTATTTCCTAGGGGAAAATATTACGGATACTGAAGGAACGGTCAGTGCGGATGTTCGTTTTTCAGGAACCAATGTTAAACCTGAAATTAGAGGGCAAGCATTTATTAAAGATGGTGCCACTACCATTGATTATTTAAAAACACGTTTATTTATTCCGAACGATACCGTTAATATCCGCCCGGGAATATTTGATTTTTCCGGTGTTCAAATTTATGATAAGGATAATAATGTAGCGGTAGCCACAGGAGGAATTACCAATAATAATTTCAAGCAACTTGGACTGGATGTAAGTTTAAAGTCCGATAATTTTATCGCGATGGATACCGGGGAAGATGATAATGATTTATTCTACGGTAGGGCGGAAGGAAAAATGGATTTAATTAAATTCACCGGGGACTTTAAAAATCCTAATATTGAGGTTGTTGCTACCACGGGTCCCAATACAAAAATTTTCTTACCATTGTCCGGTACGAGTTCAGGTTCCGAATTGAGTTTTATTACGTTTAACGATGCGGTAAAAGAAAAAGAAGAGGAGTTTATTGAGCAATTTATTACGGGGCAGGCGGAAGGGATGAATTTGAGCATGGATGTTACGATAACCCCTGAATCCGAAGTGCAATTAATTTTCGATGAAAAGGCGGGAGATATACTACGCGGGAAAGGAACGGGTTTCCTTCAGATTGATTTTACCCGTGAAGGGGAATTCACGATGGAAGGCGAATATATAGTAGAGGAAGGAAGTTATTTGTTCACCTTATTGAATGTAGTCAATAAGCCTTTCGTCATTAAAAAAGGAGGGACCATAAATTGGAGCGGGGATCCTTATTCCGCTATTATTGATATCGACGCAACTTACGATAAATTATCTACTACGCCCTATAATTTTATCCTTGAATATTTGAATAACGAAGGAGATAAATCCGAGGCACAAAAAACCACTCCCATTGAGTTAACCATGCACCTCGAGGGAGAATTGTTTAAACCGGATATTACATTCGATATCGCTTTCCCGAATCTCAGGGGAAGAATGAAAAATTTCACGGATTCCAAGCTTCGTATTATTGAGGAAGACGAGAATGAATTAAACAGACAAGTTCTAGGTTTAATTGCTTTCGGTAGTTTCTTTCCTTCGGATATGGCGTATTCCAATACCGGTATTTTGGATGGTGGTATTAATACTTTAAGTGAGTTATTGTCAAATCAACTTTCCATATACTTAAGTGAATTATTGTCAGAGGTAATTACGGATGTAGACTTTGATATTAATTACCGTTATTATGAATTAACGGACGTAAGTGATTTTAATCCGGATGAATTAAGCCGTTCAACCGGAAGTGAATTGGAAATTCGATTAACGAAACGTTTATTTAATAATCGTTTGTCCATTAATGCCGGTGGAAACTTTGATGTGGATGGAGGCGAAAATGGAGCCTTCCTTGCCGGTGATTTATTAATTGAATATCTACTGACACCGGATGGTCGATTTAAATTAAGATTTTATCAAGAATCCGAACAGACCATTGCCGCAACAAGGGAGAATCGAACCGGTTTTGGTTTGACTTATAGCCGTGAATTTGATTCATTCCGTGAATTGTTTAAAGGTGAAACACAGGTATATAATTCTTACGAAGAATTCAAAGCCCGCCTTCAAGAATTGAAAGAACAATAAATAAGAATGTAAAGACGCGGTGCTCGCGTCTTATACCCTGATCTTAGGTTAAATTAAATCATTTGTTTTTCAGGCATGAAGGAGACGCATTCAATGCGTCTCTACATGATGTGTAATAAATAAAAGGCTCTGATAGGCAATCGTGTTGCTATCTCATTTTGATGCATTTGACTAAAAAATCAAGATGTTAGACACTAGACGTTAGACTCCGTTCTGTTACTTTAGTAAACAACTTTC
>JAHDDF010000113.1 GCA_020629475.1 Saprospiraceae bacterium | reverse complement strand
TTCGATATTGGTAGTGGAGTATCCCTTCACAAAAGGAATGATTTCAACCTTTCCGCCTGAACCGGAAACTTCCTTGTATCCTACAATTTCTTCTGCCTTGTAATCCCCGCCTTTTACCAATATTTGTGGCATAATCGCCTTGATAAGCTCCAAGGGCGTATCCTCTTCAAAAACCACCACGGCATCCACGAATTCCAAGGAGGCAAGAACGTGTAAACGGGTTGTTTCATCATTAATAGGACGGTGCTTTCCCTTAAGTCTGGAAACGGAATCAGAGGAATTCAAACCAATAATGAGTTTGTCCCCTAAAGCTTTGGCTTTGGATAAATAATCGATATGACCATAATGAAGGAGGTCAAAACAGCCGTTGGTAAAAACGATATTTAAACCCTCGGAACGCCATTGCCCGGAAAGGGCTTTTATGTCCTCCCGGGTTTTGATCTTGTACTTGATGCGCTCTAATGGCGTCATGTGTTTTCCTTGTCTTTTTTCTTGAATAAGAAACCGGCTACAAAAGGAAGTAGAATGAACCCGATTACGATATTCAGAATATAAATGGGCCAAAACGCGATGTTGGAATAAGAGAACGCGTCAGAGTAATCTAAATTGTAGAATTGATTTAGGCAAGTAGTAACCAAGAATTGATAAGCCCCTAAACCACCCGGTGAAGGAATAACAATGCCCAATGTCCCGAAAACGAATACCACTAAACCGGTAACCGCTGAAAGATTTTCCGTAGCACCGAAGGAGAAGAAACCCACATAGGTCATCAAGTAATACATGACCCAAATCACGAGAGAGTGGAAGATAAAGAGTGGTTTATTCTTGACGTATTTAAAGGAAACGATACCGTCCTTGAATCCTTTCAGCTTTTCTTCGAATATTCTGAAAATCTTGTTTTGTCTTAGTTTTTCCCTGAAAATAAAGGCAAGAACCAAGGTGATTATACCAACAACACCTACTGCCCACACCAATGGATTACCCAATAATCCTTCCCTTGGATCACCCAAGTTTTCGGAGACGTAACCATAGAGGATGTCGAATTCAAGGATAAAGCCCAAGGCAATTACTATCCCTAAGGAAAGGAAGTCGATACTCCTTCCCAGAACGATGGTTCCCAAGACTTTTTCCAAGGGCGTTCCTGTCTTGTAACTCGCGTATCCCGCCCGTACCAATTCCCCGGAACGAGGGATGACGGAATTCGCGAAATAGCCCGTCATTACCGCAATGAATGCCGTCCCGAACTTGATGGGGTGTCCAAGGGAGTTCATCATCATCCGCCAACGTAATACCCGGCTAAGGTTACTGATCATGTAAAAAATCAAGACCAAGAAAATCCAAAAAGGTTTTACGCTTTTGAAATCACTGAGCAGTTTTCCCGCAAAGTCACATTCTGCGTCAGGAATACCTTGGAGTTGGCAATAGTCGGCGTAAGCGGCTTCTTGACTGGTGTACAACCAATACAAAATACCCACTCCTATTCCAAGGAAAACGAGAAAGCGGAGGACGGATTTTAATTTATCGTTCAAGGCTGATTGCTTTGCGGAAAGAAACAAGGTGAAATTTTTCGAGCGGAGGCAAACGCCCCCGCTCGAAATGATCCTACGGTTTTTGTTAGGATTGGTTACCCTTGGGGTACTTTGTTGTTCTCGTCAACAAAAACATTAACAGGGGTGAAGGCATTTGCCTCCTCGGGCGTCATCAATCCGTAAGAGATAATGATAACGATGTCGCCTACGGCAACACGCCTTGCGGCGGCACCGTTCAAGCAAATAATTCCGGAACCGCGTTCGCCTTTGATCACGTAAGTTTCAAGGCGCTCGCCGTTGTTGTTATTGACGATTTGCACGCGTTCACCTTCATTCAGGTTTGCTGCATCAATTAAATCCTCGTCAATGGTAATACTACCCACGTAGTTCAAGTCCGCTTGGGTTACCGTGGCACGGTGAATTTTGGACTTGTATCGCCAAATTTGCATAAGGGTACGTTTGGTTAAGAAAAAAGAAAGCTAGGACAATACTTGCCCTTCGGGATTTGCGGCAAATGTACAAATTATAAACACCCCATGCACGTAGACTTTACGTTGAGGATGCGAAACTGAAATAGAATTATATTTTGAAAAGCATCGTAAACGGGGTAAATGCCGTAGTAACGTAAAATTTTACAAGCAGTGACCGAATAAAATTTTTTAAAAAAATTAGGCCCAGACCTTACAACCTTCGGTACAATTGGTGCAAATGTCGATTTGATCCCGTCCTTTTAGCAGCATTTTACGGAAGTTTTGGTATTCCTCCCCTTGCCATAATTCCTTGAAAGTCTCCTTCTTTAAATCTCCCAAACGGTAGTCCGCGTCCTTGTCAAAACAACAAGGGACCACCATACCGTCCCAAGTAATGACACAGGAATGCCACAGCTTCCAGCAGTGATTAAGGAGTTCGTTTTTTACTACGTAAGATCCATCGCCCATTCTGGCGTAACGGGAATATTTATCGATGGTAGGAATGAGATCATTGCCATTCTTGTAATCGTAAACCTGGGCGGTTTTCAATTTTACTTCATCAATCCCGATTTCCTCAGCCAGCTTATAAATTTCAGGGATTTGGTGCTCATTGGGTTTAACCACGAGGAATTGGAAAATCAGGTGCGGTGTTTTGGATTTCATTTTCTTTTTCCACTTCACCATGTTCCTGGCGCCTTGGAGAACGTTATCCAACTTTCCTGCTTTCCTATAATTCTCGTAAACTTCCTGCGTAGTACCGTCCACGGAGATGATCATCCTATCCAATCCGGACTCGATGGTCTTCTTGGCGTTCTCGTCGTTCAAGAAATGCCCGTTGGTGGACGTAATGGTGTAGATGCCCTTATCATTGGCATACTTCACCATGTCCAAAAACTTAGGATTGATGTAAGGTTCGCCTTGGAAATAGAAAATGAGATACATCAATTCCTTGTGCATCTCGTCAATCATCTGACGGAAAAAATCCTCTTTGAGGTTACCTGTTTCACGGGTAAAGGCACGGAGCCCACTAGGGCATTCCGGGCACCTCAAGTTACAAGCCGTGGTGGGCTCTATGGATACGGTAAAGGGTAAGCCCCATTGCACGGGCTTTTTGGTCCATTTCGTGTAATAGAACGACGAAACGACCTTTGCCGCGTTCCAAGCCCTTCGCGGGGTCATCTTGGAAGCGAAATTTAGTGTATCCGATAGATAAAGAGACATAGGGTGCGTGCGTATGACGGGGTCAGGGATTACAACGCCCTAACCCCGCCATAGGTTGCCTGCAATTATTTTTTGAACACCTCGATATCACGGGTTTCCACCACCAAATCGGTGAATTTACCCTTGAAACGAGTCGCTCTTACGATATGGTTATCTATCCAATGGTAGTTTCCGCCACGTGGTTTTTCCATCAATAGACCATGATATTTAAAACCGTGTTTTTTCAACCAAATCTCCGTGATTTCACGGTGTTCTTCCGTACGGGAAGTAAAGAAGGTGATGATATGTCCTTGGTCAAACCACTTGTTCAAGATATCAAGTGCGTCCGGGTAAGGCATAACGGTTCCCATACGCTCCGGCTCCTCATTGGGAACGTCATCGCAAATGGTGCCGTCAATATCAATGAGGTAATTTTTTACGCCTTCCGGCAAAACGGGACTAACGGTTTCCCCTTTTTCATTAAAAGCCTGATTCAGTTCGAATTCTTGCTTATCCATATTTAATCCAACTTATGATTCAACGGTTTTCGGCTGTAGGGCACTTAGGAGCGAGGTGTTAATCAGTTAAAATCCTAAACGTACTTGATTCCAAGTTCCTAAAATGAAGCCGCAAAGGTAGGAGGATTATCCGAGAGAAGCCAAAGGGAATCAAAATTGACGTCAATTTTCAAAAGATTTTACAATAAATGAACATAAGTAAGGGATCATTCCTTGACTTTCCTCCTTTTGATTCATGCCGGTTTAGTAATTTTGTAGCCCTTCGGGACGTTGATATGCCCAAGGGGGGATCAAATCAAATAAATCCAAGGACAAGGTTTGAGAAATCTTATTCCTCATTTCATTTCGGAAAAGGTAAAATCACAGGAATTCGAAGGCGGATTCCCTGCCTATACTATGTTCTTGGATATGTCGGGTTTTACACGCCTAACGGAACATCTTATCCAAGAGGAAGGAAGCGCCGGTGCCGAGGTGGTTTCCCAAATCATCAATAACATTTTTGGCCCGCTGGTAAGCATTGCCTACAAGCGCGGCGGATTTATCCCCTACTTTGCCGGTGATGCGTTTACCGCCGTTTTTCCGGAAACGGAGGAAAGCATTTCCCCTGAGGAATTAGCGGATATGGCGCTAGAGATCCAAAAGGTCTTCTCAAAGGACGGCGACGAAATAGAAGATTCCGTAAAACTCAAGATTGGGTTATCCCACGGTCAAGTGGATTGGGGGATTGCCGGAAAAACCCACAAAGGATATTATTTCAATGGCCCGGGGATCGATCAATGTGCCCAAAGCGAACACCTCGCTGAGGATGGCGACGTAATCATCGATGAATATTTTTTGGCGAAATGCACGGACCCTACTTCCCACATAACTTGCAAGAGATTAGAAACCGAAGGGTTTTACAAGGTCGTGGAATCCGAACCGGGAAGGGAACTGCCCAAACAGGAGATTAAAATAACCTCAGGAAAAGAAACGCTTCGTCCTTTTTTGCCTGATGCCGTATTGGATTACGCCGATGACGGTGAATTCAGGGACGTGGTATCCGTATTCCTTTCTTTTAAAGGACTTGATGATACCCAATCCTTCAACGAATTCGTTTCCGTGGTAGCTGAAATGTACGCGGAGTTCTCGGGATATTTCAAGGAGATAGACTTTGGGGACAAGGGCGGCGTTATCGTCGGTTTCTTCGGGGCTCCCGTTACGTACGGTGATAATGTGGAACGCGCCTTGCGTTTTGTTACCGCCCTGCGTGAGAACTTGGAAGACAAGGAAGGTTTGGAGTATAAAATTGGCATGACATCCGGTCGTGCCTTTACCGGTTTTATCGGGGGAGAGGAACGTTGCCAATATGCGGCGGTAGGACATACCGTAAATTTAGCCGCTAGGCTGATGGTTCATGCGGAATGGGGCGAAGTTCTTGTAGATGCTGAAATCGAAAAGGAAAAAGGTTTCCGCTTCCGCCATGCCGGGGATATCCGATACAAAGGTGTTCAAGGTTCCGTTTCAACTTACGCTTTCTTGGAGGCATCCGAGCGGGAAGAATTCTTTTCCGGTGAAATGATCGGTAGGGATAAGGAGTTGAAAACCCTGGTGGAGTTTACCTTGCCTATTTTTGAAAATACTTTTGCGGGAGTTGCCGTAATCTATGGCGAGGCAGGAATAGGAAAAAGCCGCCTTGCTTATGAAATGCGTTCCGCCTTGCGGGAAAAAGGGGAAATGAGTTGGTACATCTGCCAAGCGGATCAAATTCTTCAAAAACCCTTTAATCCCTTTGTTTACTTGTTTAGGAATTTATTTGAGCAAACGCCTAATAAGTCCTACGAGGAAAACAAGGCGATATTTGAAAAACGCTTCCAAGATTTGATCCAATCTTGCGAAGAGATGCTTGAGGAGCATCCGGGATTGGAGCAAATCATTTACCAACTTACCCGTACCAAAACGGTTATCGCGGCAAGGTTGGGATTATATTATGAAGGCTCCCTTTGGTCGCAGTTGGATGCGCAAGGGCGTTACCGCAATACCATTTCCGCTTTTATCAATGTTTTGAAAGCGGAAGCACTCATCCGCCCCTTTGTCCTTGAGGTAGAAGACGGGCATTGGTTTGATGATAGTACCAAGGCTTTGTTGAGCGAGTTGGTGGTGGGTATGCGTGAATATCCGGCTTGCTTGGTTATTACCTCTCGTTATAACGATGAAGATCAATCCAAACCTAATTTCTTTTCGCAAAACCTACCCGAGGAAATGCCGTTTACGGAGGTAGATTTGAATACCCTCTCTTCCGATGCGGTGGAAAAATTCGCGGAACTTCGTTTGGGCGGAAAAATCAAGAAGACCTTTAGGGATTTATTGATCCGTACCACAAGCGGAAACCCATTCTATACGGAGCAAATCCTGGAGTATTTCTCGGAGAGTGGCTTATTGGCGGAAACGCCTTCGGGTTGGGACGTAAAAGACCGAAACATTAAAGTGTCCGGCTCTATTAATGCCGTATTGATGGCAAGGATTGACCGTCTTTCCTCCTTGGTAAAGGAAACCGTGAAGGCGGCGGCGGTTATCGGAAGGGAATTCGAGGTGCAGGTCTTGAGCGAGGTCATGAAACAGCAGAAGGAATTCGTGAAGCGCAACGGGAATACCGGGCACCTTTTGTTGGAGCAAATCGAATCCGCGGAGAAGGGGCAAATTTGGAAAGCGGTAAATGAAATCCGGTATATTTTCAAGCACTCGCTCCTAAGGGAAGCGGTCTACGATATGCAATTGCGTACCCGTCTTCGTGAGCTTCACAAACTCATTGCGGAAGCCATAGAAAAATTATATGCCCATAATCTCAGGAGCCGCTACGCTGATCTAGCCTTCCACTACGAGCAATCCAACGTGAAGGAGAAAATGGTGGAGTACTTGGAAAAAGCGGGTGATTATTACAAAGCGAACTTCCAAAATCGTCAAGCTATCTCCTATTATGATAAGTTGGCGGATAACTTGAATCGCATTAAACAACAACCCGCCTATGTCAAAACCCTTTTGAAAAAGGCGGATATTCTTGAGCTAATCGGTGATTGGACGGAGTGTGAACGTATCCTTCAAAATGCGCTTGGATTGGCCGGTTCCACGGGGGATAGACTTCTTCTAGGGCGTGCCAATAATGATCTCGGAAATCTCCTTACCCTTAAAGGGGAATACGAGGAAGCCAAGCAATACTTGGAAGTAGCGGCGGTCTTCTTTGAGGAGATTGATGACCAAATTGGGATGTTCAAGGTATACGGTAATCTAGGTAATGTATACTTCCGCCAAGGGGATTACGAAAAAGCCAAGGATTACTACAAGGAAAGCCTTCGTATTAGTGATGAACTTCAACGTTCCGATGAAAATTACGGAATCGTATCTTACTTGGGATTGTCCTTGATGAATCAAGGACAATACGATGAGGCTATCGCCATCATGAAGCCTCAACTTGAACGCTGTGAGCAATCCGGTAACAAGCAGGGTATTGCCAATATCGGGATCAATCTTGGAATCGTCCTCTTTGAAAAAGGGGAGAACGACGAAGCGATGCTCCATTACGAAAAAGGCTTGAAGGAGTGCGAGGATTTGGATAATAAGTTCCTTACCGCTATTGCTCTTGGATGTATGGGTAAGGTATTGGTAAAGAAAGGTCAATTTGAACCCGCTCAGGAGTTATACCAACGCGACCTTGATCTATGCCGTGATTTAGGTGATCCTCAAGGATTATCCATCACCCTTGGTTTAATGGGTGATTTACTCTTGGAGAAAGGGGAGTTCAATGAGGCATTGAAGCATTTGGATGAGCAATTGCGACTTTCCGAGGATTTGAATTACCAAAAAGGAATTGCTTCCGCCTTAGGTTCCATTGGTGATGCACATTTCCACAAGAAGGATTACGATGAGGCGCATCAAGCCTTTGAGCGCGCCATCCGTATTTGCGAGGAAATAGAGAACCGTAGGTTGTTGATCATGGTTCTTATCCGTATGGTGGAATTATCCTTGGCTACCGGTGCGGATCCCGAAACCATCCGTTCCTATTCCCGCCGTTCAGATGAAATCGCGGATCAAATCGGGAATGAGGAGTTGATGTTCATTACTTCCGTAAAACGGGCGCAGGTAGAATTGAGGCACGGAAATAAGGGCGAGGCACTTACGGTTCTTCATCGTTTGCTAGGCGAAGCCCAAACCGAAGAGGAAAAAGCGGAAGTATTATTTGTTTTGGCAACCTCCCCCAATGTCCCTGATTCCGATTCCTATCGGGAAGAATGCCATGCCTTGTATAAAAAGTTTTTCGAGCGCACCCCCAAGTTTGATTATATGAGTAAAATGGCGGTGCTGCAATCCTAGTATATCGATTACTAATTTACGTCTCTAACAAAAAAAGCCCCTTCCCGAAGGAAGAGGCTTTCATATTCTAGATAGGGTGTTTCCTAGCAAATGGTAAGGGTCGCTTCACCGCGAAGGAAGTTGTTGCCATCGTTCTCGATGTTGAATCGAAGAACAGCCTCCGTATCGGTAATGCTTACGATTTCCACGCATCCATCACTCACGATGATGTTGTTAGCGGTAGAAGGATCAAATAAGGTAACGGTTTGTCCGCCGCTGGTAAAGCTGAAATCAAGTGGGTACTGGCCTACTTCAGCAGGAATGGAGAAGAAAGCGGTCAAAGAAGAACCGAAGAAGATTCCACAAGGACCATTGGTCAAATCCTCATCCATTCCGAACAAGTCAACATCCAATTCACCATTGGAATTTGTTGCGGAACCGCCTTGGAACGTCCAATCGTTTCCTTCAATTTTTCCGCTTAATGTAGTGGTGCTGAATTCGCAGGAATCAGTGTCATCCTTACAAGAGAAAAGTACAAGAGCACAAATTGCTAAAAGAGGTAAAAACTTTAGATTTTTCATGGGATATGAAATTGTTTTTGTGAATGATGGCGCAAAAATAGTTTAATTTAGGGTTTTGTGACAATGAATTTTTGAAAATTTTATTCTTTATTGTTTTTCAATTATTTGTTAATCATAGTTTTATTGGTGATTTTTATAAACGTTGAGTTTTTGTTTTAATTCATGTATGCTCATTTTGATAAAAGAAATGGAATCCGCATCCATTACAGGAAAAAATTGAAAATAAGGTAGCCCTAACAAGGAAACCTTAACCTCCCCCTAACAACCCAAGCGCCCGTTCAAGTGTATATTTGGTGTCGCAACACAAAAATTCGTTGATCATGAAAGCACTTTTGACAACCGTTTTTACCCTTTTAATGACTTCCTATCTAGCATTCGGACAAATTTCCGAAGGGGTGCGTTCCATGAGTATGGGCTCTAATAACTCCTTGAGTTTGGATATCCCTAACTCCGATGCCAAACTCGCCAAGAAGGTGTGGTCTACTTATATTAAGAAAAACGCCAAGGGCGGAAAAACCAAATCCAACCGTAAAACAGGCGAGACCTTTACGGATGATGCGGGTATCGTGTCCATTGGCGGAGCTAATACCGTTGATGTATATGCTAAATTCGCTGATGCGGGAGATATGTCTAATGTTACCGTGTGGTTTGACCTAGGTGGCGCCTACCTCAATTCCGATGATCATCCGGATCGTTACCAAGAAGGAGAAAAATTCTTGATGCGTTTTGCCATTGCCGTTGCGGTAGAGGCAACCAAGTTGGAATTAAAAGCGGAGGAAAAGAAGAAAAAGGACATGGAGCGTGATTTATCCTCTCTTGCTTCCAAGAAGGAAGGATATCACCGTGATATCGAGGAGGCAAAAGCTAAAATCGCTGACCGTGAAGCTAAAATCGAGCAAAACATCAAGGATCAAGAGATGACCAAAACGGCAATCCAAGATCAAGAAGGTGTTATTGATGCCATCAAGGAGCGCCTAAAGGAACTAGAAGAGTAGTTCTTGAGTTAATAAATTCAACTACCTTTGCACGGCAACGCGGTGGCGACCCCACTTCGTTGCCGTTTTTATTTGTAAGATTTAAAAAGACTTAAGATATAAGACGTAAGATGTAAGATTCGTTTAGTGGAAATTCCAAGAGTAGATTCTTGACCCGCATTTTAATCTTACATCTTACGTCTTACATCTTACATCTAAAGAAAGAATGGCACAAGACATCTTCGACAAGGTAAACGCGATACTAGCGGACATTAACGGAGCAAATCCACAAGGAAAGGATGAGGTGGAACAGTTCCGTATTCAATACCTAGGAAGTAAAAACATCCTGAAGCCCTTGTTTGGTGAAATTAGGAATGTTGAAAACGAGCGCAAGCGCGAGTTCGGTCAATTGGTGAATTCCGTAAAGCAAGCCGCCGAGAAGAAATTCGAGGAATTAAAAGCTGCAGCCGAGGAAGCATCCGAATCAGCCGAAGCAGGTTCCTTTGATCTTACTGCTCCCGGTGAGCCCTTGGAGACCGGTTCCCGTCACCCTATTTCCGTTATCCGTAATCGTATCATCGAAACCTTTTCCAGGATTGGTTTTACCGTAGCGGAAGATCGTGAAATCGAGGATGATTGGCACAACTTCTCCGCCTTGAATACGCCGGAGGATCACCCCGCACGGGATATGCAGGATACGTATTACCTGCTCCATGATACGGAGCGCTTGTTGCGTACCCACACCTCCTCCGTGCAAATCCGCACGATGGAGAACCAAAAGCCACCCATCCGCGCCATTTTCCCGGGAAGGGTATATCGTAACGAAACCATTAGCGCAAGAGCGCATTGCCAATTCCACCAAGTGGAAGGATTATATATTGATAAGGATGTTTCCTTCGCGGATCTCAAGCAAACCGTGGAGTATTTCGCAAAGGAAATTTTTGGTCATAATACCAAAATCCGCCTTCGTCCTTCCTTCTTCCCTTTCACCGAGCCAAGCGCGGAAATCGATATTTCCTGCTTCATTTGTGGTGGTGATGGTTGTAACGTTTGTAAGTACACGACTTGGGTAGAAATCGGCGGTTGCGGAATGGTAGACCCGCAAGTACTAAAGAACTGCGGCATTGATCCCGATGAGTATACCGGCTTCGCTTTCGGAATGGGAGTAGAGCGTATCGCCATGTTAAAGTACCGCGTAAATGATATCCGATTGTTCTTCGAGAATGATGTTAGATTCTTGAAGCAGTTTGATTCCGCTTGGTAATTCTTTTGGAATGGAACTGAAATAATCGAAAGCCCCTACTGCATTTTTGCAATAGGGGCTTTCAGTTTTATTATAGGGTGGATAGGAGATTATTTACCCTCGACTTCGTTGAAGAAATCCTTAGCGTCTGATTTGAAATTCTCCCACTTATCTTCAACGACGTTTTCTCCTTTTTTAAATTCTTTTTTTAATCGGGTTTTTAAGTTGTCAAGATTTTCCTTTTTTCTATCCAATAATGATTCCTTTTGGTAAATTGACTCGTCAACATTATTTTTCAGTGATTGAAAGTCCTCTTCAATGGCATCTTCTATTTCTTGAAGTTGATCATGGATTTGATCCCATTCATCATTGAATTTTTCAAATTGGACTTCTACTTCGTTTTCGATTTTTTTACCGGGAATATCAATGTCATACTCTTTTTGAGAGGAATCACATGCCGTAAAGAAAATGGATAAAATAATAACTATGAATAATGAAAATTGGTATTTCATGATGTTAAATTAATTGATAATTAAATAGTGAAATAAGAGCTTGTTTAAAATTTAGTAATTGGTCCGTGAAGTTCACTTTTTCGCTTACTCTTCGT
>JAHDDF010000630.1 GCA_020629475.1 Saprospiraceae bacterium | reverse complement strand
TCATCCATGAAGGCTTTCGCCTTTTTATTAATGCGTTTGATTTTTAAAACCTCAAGGAGCTCGTCATAAAAAGCATCCTTGTTCCCGGTTTGCTTGGCTTGCTCGAATACGGCGCGTAAACGTTTCTTGTTTTTGATTTTTAAAGGCTCCTCGTAGCCCGCCATAAAATGTTTGATGTCTTGCGCGTCCCATTCTACTTTGGCTACTTCCGGAAGTTCCTCTTTCTTCTTGTCCTCCCAAGTATGGATAAGGGTGAAATTATCACCGAAATCAAAATCCTTGTCGGGGAATAATTTGTATCCTGGTACTTCCGTAGCAAAGAATCCGTTGAAGGAAATATCGTTATCATCAAATGCTACTTCAAGGGTAGTAGTGCTGCCGTCTTTTACGTTTAATTCATTAAGGGGTTCCCAAAGTTGGGATAGATATATGCCATGCTCGGTTACGCAAATGCCGCTGTTTTCGGTTTCGATGCGCCAGTTTTCTTCGGGATTATTTAGATTAATGTGTTGGACTACATAATCATTATCACCGCTGTAATGTATCAAAACTTCACCCTCGGCTACGGCGTACATGGTTTCCCAATTTATTCGGTCTTCATCGGGCATCCGGGTTTCACGGAGAATGTTTAAATCCGCATCTAATTCCGCTACGAATAATTCCCTTTTATGCGGCTCGGACATGATACCGAAAAGGTAAAGTTTGTCCCCGAAAACGGCATGGGCGGAAACCCACCTGTCCTTTAAAATATGCTCGGATTTGGTTTCCTCCGTAAAAGGATAATCATGCCGGTATAATTTGGCGATGCTCCTTCCGCAATAGTAAAAGAAATATTCCCCGAAACGGAACAAGCGGTCTACGTGGTCCACGTTTTCCTTTTTCCGGAACAGCTCTTCCCCGGTTTTAGAATCAAGGATAACACTCTCTTTAGAGGCATATAAATCATTGTAAAAAACAAATGATTCATCCGCGAAAATGTATCCATCATTCCCTGAACCGTGTATGATGGACCCCGGAATTTCCTTGGACCAAATGATGCGTCCGGTAATGGGATCCAAGGAGAAAATATAGGATTTTTCGGCATCGTAATCCAATACGAAAGTTCCGATAATGCAGTTTTCTCCCTTGAAAATATCCTTGTTGGCATGAGGTGT
Organism: Saprospiraceae bacterium; assembly: GCA_020629475.1. Lineage (GTDB taxonomy): Bacteria > Bacteroidota > Bacteroidia > Chitinophagales > Saprospiraceae > JAHDCE01. Next base: position 666 of record JAHDDF010000630.1, on the reverse strand, counting down.
ATCATCCCTAACGATATACTGCCAAACGATTTCATTCTTCTTCGGATTAAATCCTTTAATGGCTTTATCCTCGCGGATGACCCAAACGTCGAAGTCGGAAATGATTTGATGGGTATTGTCTGAGGGAAGGATGTACTTGGGATTCCAGGGCATGGGTTTTTGTTTTTTTATGTGATGTGGTTCGTCGGGTGGTGCAACCACCCTCTAACGGTACATAGATTCAAAGATATAAACTTCGAAAAATGAGGTTCAATTTCTCTTGGTGTTTTTCAATGGACGGCTCGACGATTTTTCTCATTAATTCTTTTTGGGAATGTAAAGGAGCAATACCCGTTTCATGTTCTAACCAATTTCGGTAGTGTTTGAATTTATTTATTTTTTCTCCTGAAACCACATTGGTTTCAAAGAGAATATGATACGGGTTTTCCTCTTTATGATAAACATCTATTTCAACGTTTAATGATAGAATTTGCAGTAGCTCATTAACGTTTTGGGCAAGGCAACAGATCGCTCCTCCTTGAGAAAAAATCACGATTGGGTTATCTGTTAGATACTGCGTGTTTTTTTGTTTACAGAAACAATACATGGAACCGGAATCATCCGCGTCCCCTAGGAAAATGAAATCATTTAAATAGGGGCGGAATTTGATTTCGTCATTAAAAAAAG
>JAHDDF010000112.1 GCA_020629475.1 Saprospiraceae bacterium | reverse complement strand
TAATACTCACATTTTTCCTTTTTTTACTCTATAGGATAAAAAGCATGTCCTATCATGATGAAATCGCGGCGGGTGAATTTTATCACATCTACAACCGCAGCAACAATAACGAGATAGTTTTCAAGGAACCTAGGAACTACCCTTTCTTCTTAAGGAAGCTAAAAAAGTACGTCCTACCCTATGCGGATTTATACGCTTATTGTTTGATGCCTACCCACTTTCATTTACTATTAAAAATCAAAGAACCTGAGGACAATCAAGACATGAAAGCATTGGTAACGGAAGGATTCCGTCGTTTACTCATGTCCTATTGCAAAGCCATTAACAAAACATACGGCAGGCACGGCAGCTTATTCCAAAACAAGTACCGAAGGAAAATCGTAGGCACCCCGGATTACTTTTACAATCTCATCATTTACATCCATAAAAATCCTATAAAAGCAGGCTTGGTCTCAAGATGCAATGAATGGATGTACTCCTCCTACAATGCCATTCTCAGTCAAAAGCCCACCAACGTCCAACGCGGGGCGGTCTTGGACTGGTTCTCCGGGACTGAAAACTTTAGAGCAGCGCACCACCCCAAACACCCGACGTCTGCCCGAAAAACCCCGGCAAAAGAAAAAAAGCAGTAATCATCTTCAGTTTTACACCTTTCCTAAATAGACGTCGGGTGTTTCAAGCAAGGAATGCGTAAATTTGCACCACGAACCAAATACCGGGATATGCAAATCGTCCAGCCCTACCGCCCAAAGAACAAGGTTAGAATCGTTACCGCCGCTTCATTGTTTGACGGACACGATGCCGCCATCAATATCATGCGCCGTATCATGCAAGCTACAGGCGCGGAAATCATCCACCTCGGACACAACCGTTCCGTACACGAAATCGTGAATACCGCGGTACAGGAGGATGTACAAGGAATCGCGATTACCTCTTACCAAGGGGGACACAACGAGTTCTTCAAGTACATGTACGATCTCCTCAAGGAACGAGGTGCCGGACACATCAAGATTTATGGCGGCGGCGGCGGAACCATCCTTCCCTCCGAAATCAAGGAATTAATGGATTACGGTATCGCCCGTATCTATTCCCCGGACGACGGTAGGCAAATGGGACTCCAAGGAATGATCAATGATGTCCTAATGGGCTGCGATTTCCCTACGGGCGCTAACCTGAACGGTGAAGTCAGAAGAATTTCAACCGACGATCACACAGCTATTGCCAAAGCCATTTCCGCTGTTGAAAACTTTCCGGAGGAGAGCGATGGCTGGCTTACCGAATTACGTGCCGCCATCAAGGATACCAAAACACCCGTCCTAGGTATTACCGGAACGGGAGGTGCAGGTAAATCCTCCTTGGTGGATGAGCTTGTCCGTAGATTCATTATCGATTTCGAGGACAAGAAAATCGCGGTTATTTCCGTGGATCCTTCCAAGCGTAAAACAGGAGGGGCACTCCTAGGGGATCGTATCCGGATGAACTCCGTAAATCACCCTAGGGCTTATATGCGCTCCTTGGCCACAAGGCAATCCAACTTAGCACTTTCCAAGCACGTACAAGGGGCGGTCGATATCCTAAAAGCTTCCGGTTTTGATTTGGTGGTTCTTGAAACCTCAGGTATCGGACAATCCGATACGGAAATCATTGACCATTCCGATGTATCCTTGTACGTCATGACGCCGGAATACGGTGCCGCTACCCAATTGGAAAAAATCGACATGCTCGATTTCGCGGATATCATCGCACTCAACAAATTCGACAAGCGAGGCGCCTTGGATGCCCTCCGCGATGTCAAAAAACAATACCAAAGAAACCACAACCGCTGGCATGATCCCTTGGATGATATGCCCGTTCACGGAACCATTGCTTCACAATTCAATGATCCGGGGATGAATAACCTCTACCGTGCCATCATGGATAAAATCGTGGAGCGTACGGAAGCACCGCTTACCTCTAATTACGAGGTAACGGAGGAGATGAGCGAGAAGATTTATATCATCCCGCCAAAGCGGAATAGATACCTTGCTGAAATTGCCGAAAACAACAGGCAATACGATGCTTGGGCGGAAAGACAATGCAATATCGCCCGCAGGCTATTCGGTTTGAAGCAATCGATCGAACACATCTCCAAATCCGAAGACCTCCCGACCAAGGATTCCGTCCTAGAGGTACTACAAGGACAATACAATGACTTGGAATTGGATTTGGACGGTAGAGCCAAGCGTATCATCGATACTTGGGAAGATAAAAAAGCCGCTTATAGCGCTGATGAATTTATCTACAAGGTAAGAACCAAGGAAATCCGTGTCCCTACTTTCACTACATCTTTATCCCATCAAAGAATCCCAAGGGTAGCATTACCAAAATTCAAGGATTGGGGTGAGATATTACGTTATGTCCTTCAAGAGAACGTACCCGGCGAATTTCCTTTCACCGCAGGTGTTTTCCCCTTCAAGCGAAAGGGGGAAGATCCAACAAGGATGTTCGCGGGAGAAGGCGGTCCGGAGCGTACCAACAAGCGTTTCCATTACCTTTCCTCGGACATGCCCGCTAACCGCTTGAGTACGGCATTCGACTCCGTAACCCTGTATGGTGAAGACCCGGATTTCAGACCGGATATCTACGGAAAAATCGGTAACTCCGGGGTAAGTGTTTGCTGCTTGGATGATGCCAAGAAATTGTACTCGGGCTTTAACCTTTGTTTGCCCAACACCTCGGTATCCATGACCATCAACGGTCCTGCCGCTACCTTGTGCGCCTTTTTCTTGAATGCCGCTATTGACCAACAATGTGAATTATACATCAAGGAGAACGGCTTGGAGGATTTAGTGGAAACCAAGCTAAAGGAAAAATACGAAGACCAAGGGCTTCCTCGTCCGAAGTATAATGCGGAAATCCCGGAAGGGAATGACGGACTGGGTCTAATGCTCCTAGGAATTACCGGTGATGAAATCTTGGATGCGGCAGTGTATCAAGAGATCAAAACCAAGACATTGGCTGCCGTTCGTGGAACGGTACAAGCGGATATCCTCAAGGAGGACCAAGCACAGAATACCTGTATTTTCTCTACGGAATTCTCCCTTCGTTTGATGGGTGACGTACAGCAGTATTTTATTGATGAAGGGGTTAGGAATTTTTATTCCGTTTCTATTTCCGGTTACCATATCGCTGAAGCAGGAGCAAACCCCATTTCCCAGCTTGCTTTTACCTTGGCAAACGGATTCACCTTTGTGGAGTATTACCTATCAAGGGGAATGGACATCAATAAATTCGCGCCTAATTTATCCTTCTTCTTTTCCAATGGCGTTGACCCGGAATACGCGGTTATCGGAAGGGTGGCAAGAAGGATTTGGGCTAAGGCATTGAAATTAAAATACGATGCCAACGAGCGTAGCCAAAAGTTGAAGTACCACATCCAAACTTCCGGACGTTCCTTGCACGCGCAAGAAATTTCCTTCAACGATATCCGCACGACCCTGCAGGCGCTTTACGCGATTTATGACAATTGCAATTCATTGCATACGAATGCGTACGACGAAGCCATTACCACTCCTACGGAGGAATCCGTGCGCCGTGCCGTTGCCATTCAAATGATCATTAATCATGAATTAGGGATGGCGAAAAATGAAAACCCCAACCAAGGTTCTTATATTATTGAGGAATTAACGGATTTGGTGGAAGAAGCGGTACTGATGGAATTCGAAAGGATTACGGAACGCGGTGGTGTTTTGGGTGCCATGGAAACCATGTACCAACGCGGAAAAATCCAAGAGGAATCCTTGTACTACGAAACACTAAAACACAATGGTGATTATAAAATCATTGGTGTAAATACTTTCCTTTCCAAAGAGGGCTCCCCTACCATTATTCCGGAGGAGGTTATCCGCGCAACGGAAGAAGAGAAAAAGGATCAAATCCAAACCTTGGAGGAATTGAAAAAAGCATCCGAAAAAATATCGGGTGATTTAATTAAAGCCTTGCAAAAAACAGCAGTGGAAAACGGTAATGTTTTCGAGGTTTTGATGGAAGCCGGAAAACATTGTTCCTTGGGACAAATCACCAATGCCTTGTATGAGGTGGGTGGTCAATACAGAAGAAACATGTAATTTTTTATTTCAATACAAACCAAAATGAAACGATCAACTGTAGCACTATTTACGATATGCGTTTTCGCGTTTATTTCTTGCAATACTAGCACCACGGATAATCCGACTCCTGACACGGATGGACCCGTTGAAATCAAACCCGCGGACAATGAATTTTGGGTAAAGGAAAAAGCGGCTGTTCTTTTGAATATCGACAGCATTGAAACCCAAGAAATCATTGATAATAACCCTGAGGACGTCCTTGCCGAAATCTTTTCCGATATCGGATATTATCGCGCGGAAGCAACGGACCGTTTAACGGCACTTGGCGTGAATGTCTTAAGTACGGATAAGGAAATTGTTGTGTTCCAACAACCCAACGGGGATACGGTACAAATCGAAAGGAAGAAAGTCGAAAGTGATTTAATGTTTTTTACACCGGGTAAAGCTCCTGTCGGAACATTCACTTCGTATTTCGATAAGGAATTACCGGCGCTTGAGCTAGGGGAGGAAAATCTTCCTTTCCAAGAGGCTTATTGGGTGGATGATAAGATTGCGGAAAGAATGGGAACGGAACATGTCCACGAATATTTCTACAAGACATCATTCATAAATGACGAGCCGCTCTTCCAAATCTTCAACAGCAGCAATATTGACGAGGAAGAAATCCTTGCGGAACAAGCGGACGGGACTTACAAGCATCCTAAAAAGGAGCAATTCTTCCGTTTCCGCGTGGATGGTGATAAGCTAAAAGTAACCATTACCCAAGAAGGAACGGTGAAGGAATACGTTCAGGTAGGTATCGCTCAGATTAAGGAGTGATTTATTTAACCATTAAGGCATTAAGAGGCATTAAGTGTATTGTAGCTTAATGCCTCTTAATGTCTTAATGGTTGTCCTTAAACTCCCGCACATAAATTCTTTTAAACTTCTCCCATTGTTTTTCCGGGGATGTCCATCTTGGACCGTGGTTGGACATCATTCTTTTTACTTCCTCCAAGCCATACATTCTAGCCAATGACGGTTTTGTAAGTTCATGGCAAGAATTTAAAATCTTGGGAGCTAATCTTCTCCTTAAGCTCCTTGTATTAATAATGTCTCCATTAAATAGGGTTTGGGTAGGTATATGAATAAAACCCGAATGCCCTTTGGTATGTCCCGGAAGATGAACAACCTTAAATCCACCGCAAAAAGGAAGCACTTCATTATCGGAAATAAAATGGTGGATTTTCCCGGGTTTATAATTCAATGTAAAAGCACCGAATTTTTCCGCGAAGCCCGTAAATTTATTAATTCCTTCGTAGGGATATTTTTGTTCCAAGTGTAATTGTTCAACCTCCATACCCCAAGCTTCCGCGCCTGAAATTTGTTGGAGTTTATACAAATTATATCCGTGGTCAAAATGTCCGTGGGTGAGAAGTATTTTGGTAATATCCTTAGGCGTTTTCCCTATTCGTTTCAAGGCTCTTTTTATTCCAATAAAACCAAGGAGGAAACCCGTATCGATTAATACGATATCCTGCTCATCGTAAAGAATAAAATGATTTACGAAGATGCCGTTTATTTCAATAATACCCGACAAGATTATTCCTTGTGGTATTCAATTAAGAGTGCCTCCGAAACATTCATGTTGGAGCGCATGGTAACGGCTTTTCTGCCCTTATCATCAAGAATGGCAACACCTGCCGTATTGGGAGGGATACTTCCTAGATTGTGGGCGTGTAGAACGAGGTAATTCAAATTATCCTTGAGTTCCACCTCGAAATAATCCCCGGCATTGGAAAGCATAAAATCCCGGATGACCCACTCACCGTTTAGGTTCACGGAAACGATATCCCCGTCTTCCTGATTAATATCCCAAACATAGATTTTCACCACCTTTGAATGCACTACTACCCGCTTACTATTACTTACCACACGCCCTTCTACCTCGAAAGGGATGGGCTTTTTGGTGGAGGTCATGGACCAACATGATAATTCATGGATGGAGTAGGCTTTTCCCGTAGCGGATGTAATCCCTACCCAAGCGGCACCACCATCCAAGTTTATCTCCGAGGAAATCTCGACTTCCGTTTCTAATACCAATTGCCCATCCAAGTATACGCTTAAATTGGGAGCGGAATAAGAAATACGTGCGGTATGATCTTCCTCATCCACCAAGCGGAACGGCAAGGAAACCGAAGAAGCAATAGAGGCATCCTTACCCGAGGAGTTTTCTTCCGTACCCCTTGTTTGAATACTGACGTGTTGGACACCTAAACCATCTTGATTTTGCGTATCGAATTCAATGGCTAGGCTATTGGGGATACCCTCATAACCTAAGCCTTTACCTTTTTCCCCGTTCTTGGCGGTGAGTTCATTATTGTGGATAACGAACGCGAAGCCTTCCCCGCCGGTACCGGACACGTCCCGTCCACCGTGGTCATGAATCTTGAAACAAAAACTCATATCGAAAGAATCGGAAACCCACATCTTCTTCTTGAACCAAATCCCTCCTCTGCGATTTTGCTGTTTGGGCGTTAGCCGCAAGCGTCCCTTCTTCGCCAACTTCGCGTCCGAGGAAAGAATAAATCCATCCACTTCCTTGAACTTTTCATATTCAAAGGAGCGATCCTGGGCATGACTAATACCCGTAAGAAAAAGGATAAGAATAACCATCAAAAAACGCATAGGATAGCGATTGAGCTCGAAAGTTAAGGGTATAGTAGCATAAGACCTAATTCGTTTTAGTCTTTAGGAAAGCCTTAAATGTTGGATGCTATTCGTAAATTTCGGGACTTAAAACAAAACGATATGAAGAAATTAGCTTTTCTACCCCTTGTAATGCTTCTATATATAGGTTCCATTAGTGCCCAAGATATTTGGTTTGCTATTGGTGCTAAGGCAAGTTACGGAAGCTCCTTCCTTTGGAATAAGAACATTCTTGATGACGGACGCTACAACCATGAATTTACCGCAGCCAATGGTTTCGGTGCTAGATTGGGAATCGGGATTGGGTATAACCACGCCTTTAATTTCGAGGCAATGCTGCACAACAACAAGCAGGATTTTAATTACAAGGTCTCGAATATTCTTACCGGGCAAGATGAAACCTTCAACAGTAGCGTAGAATGGAAGACCATCGATCTCTATCTACTTTACCGCTTGAACAGTAGTAAAGTATACTTGGAATTAGGTCCTGCATACACCATGTTGAGGGACATCAATCAAGTAGATGACAACCCGCTTTTCAGTAATGATACTGACGTTACCAATTTTTACCGGGATAGTTACCTTTCCGGTGTATTCGGATTTGGTGGATACTTGGTGGGTAATGAAACGTTCTCTTTAAACCTAGGCTTCAGGATCATGTACGCATTCAGTGATTTCATTACTGAAGAAGGGCAAGAGAACGGATTAATTTATAAAAGCTTCCCCGCTCCCTTACGGGAAAACAATTACGACAATTACACGGGAACTCACCCGCTTACTTTTGAAGCCTCCTTGGAACTGGAATTCGGTTTAGGCGGATTCGCCAAGACGAGTTGTAGTAAAAGGATGCACTTCTTCTGGTCGGGGAACCGTTAATCTTTCGCAAGCCACTCCGCCTTGGTCATTTTATACTTGACGCAAGGTATACCTTCATATTGGGTTTCTTCGTAAAAGGAGAAACCCAATTTTTTCATTACACGGATGGAAGCGGTATTCCTTTGATCCGCCTCCGCGATAACGAAATCCATTTCAAGGTTTTCAAAACCATAATCCAAACAAGCAGCGGAAGCTTCCGTAGCGTATCCTTTATTCCAATGCTTCTTTAGGAAACGATACCCCAAATCAACCCAATCCCCTTCAGGATCACGGTGTAATTTTAAACCACACCAGCCTATAAATTCCCCCGTTTCTTTCAAGAAAACATACCATCTCCCCATTCCCGTTTTTTCAAAAGCATCATAAGATTCAAGAAAGCCCCGCGCTTCCTCTACCGATTCAAAAGGAGGATCGCCCGTATATCTAATTACTTCCCAGTCCAGATTTAAGGCATAAGCATTCTCGGCATCGGAAGGAGTACTTTCCCTGGCATACAATCGCTCCGATTCATAAATGACCTTCTTTCTCATTTGCTAAAAAATTCTTAAAAAATCACAAAAAGTGACGGGCAATATGATGCCACAGTCTAAACTCAAGTACATTCGCCCCAACATTTCAAAAACCATTACAAAAATTCAATTTATTATGAGAACCGTTGTAATTACAATCCTATCGGTTTTTTCATTTCTTGCCGTTTCACAAGCACAATACGAGACGGTTATCCTAAATTACGAGAAATCCTACTTTGGTGAAAACCAACCGCTTCCTGCGGAAAAGTACTTCATGATTAACGGTACTATCCGTCCTGACGTACAATACGTAGAGATGAATCTTTTCTCAGCAAAAGGTAAGGACAAAAGAAAGCCGCTTTTTGAGAATTTCTGGAAAAGGGACTTCAATAATTCCGCGCCTACCTTTAATCTTCCCGTAAATTATAAGTTGAAGGAGGGTAAGTCATATGATATCCTTATCAACTTCTACCGCTCTATCACGGAAAGGGAAAGAGCAAAATTAACCCGTGACATTTACGGTACCCTGGATGCTTATGTTGATCAATCCTTCTCTTATTCCGACAAGAAGGTGAAGTTGCTTCGCAACAACCAACAAACCATCAACGACTTGAACGAAATCGTTGACCGTGGTATGTCCTTGTACCGTTCCCGCACCTTGGCTACCTTCCCGGGCTACTCCGACATGGTAAAACTTAAACTTGAGCAAATCGAAAGCATTAAGTTGAAAAAAGCAGAGGACATGGAATTTTCCAGTGATACGCTTGGAGCAAGAATGACCATGCGCACCCAGTTATTGAAAGAATTGAAATTCATCCTTCGTAAAGAGGTTTCCCAATACTTGAATGCCGAAATTTATGTACTTCTTGACGATAAGTTCATCAATGACTATCCGACGGAAACCATTAACGATGCATACTACCTGGCTCCCCACTTCGGTTACGGAGGTGTAGCATTCAATACCAATCCTGACGAATTCACTTACGATTCCGGTATGTACGCGGGTCTTTCTTTCCCATTGGCAAAAAATAGCAAGAATAATTTCTTGAGCAATACCGCTATTTCCGTGGGTGCTTTCATCGGTAACTTTGAAGACCCTGACGGTAATAAAGTAAGCGGACCACTATTCAAGGTTCCCACTTATGTTGCCTTGGGTTATAAGCCATTCGGTTTCTTCCGCGTACAAGCGGGTGTTGCTTTCCTTGAAGATGCAAGCACGGCAGGAACCGTTTCCGGCTTCGAGAATCGTGTAGAGGTTCGCCCATTCGTGGGAATCAGTGCGGAGCTTAATGTTTGGTTTAACCTGAACAAGTAATTCGGGACCGGTCAAACGGAACCATCCGCATTCACCAAAACCGAATTATCATGAAAAAGATATATATCGTCCTAGGGCTTTGCCTGTGCTTTGCCCTAGGAACTTCAGCCCAGCAGGACCTTTACAAATGGCGTGTATCCGTACACGGCGGTTTAGGTACCTACTACGGCGATTTAAGTACGGGTAGATTCCTTGACCCACAACCCGATGCCTTGCGTTTTTGGGACAACAAGGAAAACTTGAATTACGGGATTAGCTTGCAATACCGTATGAACCGCGCTTGGGGATTACGATTGATGACTACCCGTGGTTCCTTCCAAGCCAATGATCGTGCCTTCAAATGGAACGGTGATCCTTACACTGACGGCGATAATTACGCACGTGCCTTGAATTTCCGTACGGAATTCCATGACGCGGACATCCTTTTCCTATATCACTTCGATAACGGGAATTTCTTTAGCCGTAAGGCATTCATTGCACCTTATATCGGTGTGGGTGTCGGTTTCGCGAAATTTGACGTTTACGGCGATTTATTCAATAGCGACGGCAGCCGTTATTATTACTGGTCCGACGGCACCATCAGAAATATTGACGAATCAGATCCATTGGCGGCAAACGCCATCAGAACCGGACAGGACAACGTTTACGAAACGAAGTTAAGTGACCTTGCTACCGAAGGTGATGACTACGGCAATACGACCATGACCATTCCTTTAGCAATGGGTCTTAAGTTCCGCTTGAATGATAGGATGAACTTGAACCTGGAAACCTTGCTTCATTATTCCATGTCGGATTACATGGATGACGTGAGCGGGGAATACCTGACCAATTACGACAATCCGCTTCAAGCTTATGCGGCACAACCCGCGGCTACAGGAGTAGACGGTACGCGTGGAACAGGAAAGATGAAGGACATCTACGGAACCTTCAACCTATCCTTGGGATGGAATTTCGGTTACGTAAAGCAAGCCTTTAACGCGCCCGTATTCTATATCGGCGAGGCGGATCCCGTATTCGAGGAGTCTCCCATGCTTGAGCCCGAGGATTTGGATTACGACTTTTATTCCGATTCCACGTTCTTAGTAACGGAGCCCGTTTATATAGAAACCCGTGATACCGTTTACATTAACGAAACGGATACATTGAAGAATACCACTGTGGTTATTCAAGACATCACGGTAGAAAATCTGACCGTTGATACCATTATTCAAAACCCGACGGTTATCCGCGATACCGTGTATGTTGACGGAAGTGTAATCGAGGAGCGCGTAATCGTTCGTGTGGATACCGTTAGGGAAATCATCAAGGAGGAAATCATTCAAGATACCGTAATTGAGATCATCCGCGATACGGTTATCCGTAGCGGTGGTATCCTTCCTGATTCCTACGAGGATATCGTGCTTATCGAAACAGAAACCGTTGACACCTTCGTTTCCGTAAACCCTATCACCTTGGAAGAGGAATTATACCTAATCGAGGATGATAGAGTATACGTTATCGAGGAAGTTCCGGAGGAACCCGTATTTACCATTGAAGCGATTGATAATATTGAAATCACGGAAGTGACTTCTGATTATCTTGACGAGAACATCGGTGAACTGAAGGATGACGCGACCGAAGAGGAAGAAATCCTTTCCGATGTACAAACCACCAATTTCAAGTTGGTAGCGTTGAGAAACGAAATCAATGAATTGAAGTACAAGGAGGATAAGACCCAATCGGAAATAGATGACGTTTACAAACGTTTGGATGAAATCAACAAGGAGCTAGCCGATTACCGTGCTTATGACAATAGCGTTGCCATCCAAGCCAATGATGAATACAATTCCGACGAGAATCGTGAAATCCGCAATGCCACCACGGAACTAGCGGATGATCTTGCCCAAGTAAGACAGGAAATCCTTTACGTGGAAACGGCACCAACGGATGTAATCTCCAAGGAGGAATATGACCGTGTACGTAAGGAAAACGAGGAGCGCATCTCTTCTTTGG
>JAHDDF010000629.1 GCA_020629475.1 Saprospiraceae bacterium | reverse complement strand
ACATCATATTGGGGTGCAACATGGGATTAACCAAGTGACCACCTGAATCCAATTTGAGTTTAAAACCGTAGAATGGTATGCTAACCGAATGCGCCATTTGAGCAATTAAGTTTTGGGAGAGAAACGAAGATAAAATAAACCAAGATGAAATAAAATCCGAAAAGAAAAACTCATCCTAGGCAACCATTCATTTCTCCAAGGATATAACAGGTATCATTAGAAGAACAATTCCCATGAAGTCAATCATTGCTCTCATTTTTTTACTTTGCGCCTCTTCCTCCCTTTTTGCCTTGGATTATAACATCGACACCATTCCCGATACGGCTAGAGACACTCAAACCAATAATCTATTTCTCGGTGTAAATATCGGTTTAGGTGGAGGTAGTTGGTTCGGGGAACCCAAGACCCTATCCCTGGAATTCCGGACCTACTACGAGCTAGAGGTAGGTTGGAGAAAGAATGATTTTGGTTTTAGTTCCGGGATTTACGTTGATGAATGGACGGCTTTTGTGAGTTATGACGGTAACCGTAATGGCAAAACGTTTCAGCCTCGTTATATCGGCTTACCGCTCAAGTTTTATTGGCATTTTTTCAAGGACAAATTCCACCTGGTGGGAGGTAGTAGAACCGGGGTTCTCATATCATCAAAACCAAGGTATGAAAGGTCTTATAGTACCCTTGATGAATACGTCCAGTATTTCGATGAGCATTTTGAAATCAGGAAAATAAACCAATCCTTTTTCCTAGGAATCGGTACAAGGGCAAACCTTTGGAAAGATAGATTACAATTAAACATCGAACCTCATTTCGCCTACTTCACCGATCCAAGGAACCGTAAAGAGGGATTAACCCCCACCAAAAACTTCAACTTCGGATTACAAGCCGGCTTACGCTACAATTTTAAATAACAAACCCCATTCGTCATTTGTCATTCATCAACATGTTCCTAGACGGATTTTCAGCGTTATAGCATTGTCAGCGGTCCTACCATAACAGTTTATGACTATGAAAAAAATCCTCTTGTTTTCCCTTTTTTGCCTTACGGCAATAATGAGCCAAGCGCAAAACGACACCCTTATCCTAGCTCAAGAAACCGTTTATTTTGATTTCGGGAAGCATGATATCAAACCCCGAACGGCTGAAAAGCTAAGGGGCATGGCGCAAAAAATCCAAGGGAATATCCAAGGATTTATCCGCCTGAACGGTCATACCGATGCAATCGGTTCCGACGGTGATAATCTAGCACTTTCGGAACGTAGGGCGCAAGCCGTTATCGACTTTTTGATTCAGGAAAGAATTGCTCCCCTATCGTTTATCATGAATTTTAGCGGAGAGCACGCCCCTGTCGCGGATAATGAATCCGATTCAGGAAGGGCGCAAAACCGAAGGGTAGAAATCATAGCTTATAAAGTCATTACCAAGGAACCCGAAATTGTTGAACCGGAACCGGAGCCTGAACCGGAACCCGAGCCGGCTCCCGTTTTTAAAGTCCCTGTTTCCGGGCTGTCTTTTGAGGTAGTGGACAAGGAAACCCAAAAACCCGTAAAAGCGGATATCGAATACCGGGATTATGCTACGGGACCGGAAATGCGTTTTCCTACCGATGATTTAGGAAAAACGGACATCAACGTAAAAGCGCCCGATCCAAGGGAAATCGCCTTCGGTTTTTTTGCGGAAGGTTATTTCCATTATACGGAAAACGTATTTGTGGAACCCAATAAAAAGAAGACGATCCGCATTGAATTATCGCCCATCAAAGTGGGGAATAAAATCACCCTAAAGAACTTGTATTTCTACGGTAACCAAGCCAAGCTTTTGCCTAAATCC
>JAHDDF010000111.1:8084-11533 GCA_020629475.1 Saprospiraceae bacterium | reverse complement strand
AAAAATTAATTTGGATGAAGGTGAGAAGATGTATAGTGCCTTTACTTTTTATTTTGGTAATGCTAGCCTGTTCAAAACAAGAGGCACCCACCCGTTCCGTATACATATGGAAGGCATTACCCGAATTTTCCGGGAAGGATTCCCTATTCTTTCAAGAGGCAGGTATCAACAAGGTGTACATCCGTTATTTTGATGTAGACCTAAAAAATAGGGCTGAGCCGGTATCTATTATTTACCCGAAAGGGAAGCTGCCTTTGAATGTTGAAATGGTGCCGGTTGTATTCATTAAAAATGAGGTATTCAAACAAGTAAGTTCCCAAACAAGAATCAGGGATTTGGTGGAAAACGTGGATGAATTGATCAATGATATTTCCGTTTCCTATTTTAATGGACATACCATTTCCGAAATCCAATTCGATTGCGATTGGACGGAAAATACCAAGGAGGAATTTTTTATGTTCTTGGAGAAATTTAAGGTACGGAACCCATTGGTTGAATTATCCTCGACCGTCCGTCTTCATCAATTAAAATATCAAGAAAGTAACGGAATACCACCCGTAAATCGAGGTGTACTTATGTATTACAATATGGGTGATTTTAAGGATAAGGAAGAACCTAATTCGATATTAAATAATAGGGTAGGAGAGGAGTATTTTTACGAAGGATTAAAATACCCGATAGAATTGGACTTGGCATTGCCCGTTTACTCCTGGGCGGTCTGGTACCAAAGGGATGAATACAAGGGACTCGCCTACGGTGTTCATGCCGGGAATATTAATGAATTGGATTTTGTTGAGCCTTACGGCGATGGATACAAAATTACCAAGGACACGGTTTTTGGTTATCATTACTTCCGGGCTACCGATGTATTAAAATTAGAAAATCCCTCCTTGGAAAATATCAAGGAAGCCAAGGAAATTTGTAAACCCGTTTTAGATACGAAAACACCGGAAATCATTCTATTTTCTTACCCGCCCGATAACTCCGCTTATAATGAAAAAGATTTTTCTGCCATTTATTCTGATTAATATTTTAGCCGTATCCAAAGTATTCGCTTGCGGATATTCCATAACGGATGAGGAACTCCGTGTATTTATCATGGATCCTTTTTTTGCTGATGGGAATAAAGCCCTTTCCGACTTCAGGTACACCTCCCGTTTCCTCCATGATGCCGATGCCGAATTGCCGGATGAAAATATAGAGGAATGGTTTCATTATTTTAATGGAACCTTTTCCAAAAAAGAATTAGCTGATTTTATTTATCATTCAAGCCTTGAGGATTTTTTATCCATTGGGAATGGGGAAATCCCTGACTCATCAATCTTATGCTCCAATTCATTAGCGGATGAGGTCATTAGCGGAAAATTAACAGGCTTTTTTGAATACATGAGTCTTGCGAAAAAAGTAGAAAGTATTTGCTCTTCAGAAAAGGATATTTGGCGTAGAAATGGTTATGGAAAAAATAGGGAAGGGTTAATCGAGGAAAGTAGAAAAAAGACCTTGGAAAGTGAGGATGTCATGCTACGTCAAAGGTATGCTTACCAAACTATTTTATTGAACCGGTATATGATTACGGAAGCATCGAATAAGAATGCCATTTCTTTATACGAAACCGTTTTCAATGAAATACCTGATGGACAAGAAAGCATCATAAAATATTGGGCATTATTCCATACGGCGGTTTGTAAATACCGTGAAGGAAACAAGGAAGAATCCCAGCTTGATTTTACGCACGTATTTTTTAATTGCGACGCCAAGAAGCGCGCATCTTATTTACAATTCAACCGGGAAAAATTAGACGATCTTTTGTCAAAAAAGACATTAAGCTCCAAGCAACGCCAAGAGGTTCTTGTAGCACGACAAATGAAAAATCCGGGAAGGGCATTGCCGGCACTTAAGGAATTAGGTGAAATGGATATTAATTCTACATACCTCAGGACACTTTTGGTGCGGGAAGTAAATAAAATCGAAGAATGGCTGCTTACCCCCATTTATACGGATAAGATCACGGATGGTATGTACTATCGCCACCAAAGGGAAGGGGAGTCGTATTGGAGCTGGCGTAACGAGGTAAAAAGGGATTCCATCATGTCTTCGGATTATCGTTACTTGGAGCGATTAATTGCCTTTATGGAATTGCGTTTAAATGAAGGAAAAGTCAAGGACCGTGCCTTCTGGGAATTGATGGTGGCGCACTGTTATTTTATTTATGGTTCTCCTGATATGTGCAGTATTTATTTAAACCGCGCAAGAAACAGAAAAACGGGAGAAACCCTAAGCGTTCAATTAAGGATAACCGGTATTTTAAACGCATTATTAAATACCCCTGATTTTGATGCAAAATTTGAGCAGTATTTATACAAGGAGTTATCTTGGTTGCATTCCAATACCGATATTTTTGACGTAAATGAAGGTTGCTGGCACCCGGACTGTACCATGCATTCAGGATTTAATATTTTATTAGCCATTTTCCATGCCTACCATAAAAAAGGAATGAATGATAAAGCAGCCTTGATATTAACCGGAGGGACTTACGGATTGAATAAAGTAGAGGATGAAGGAGACCGGCATAGACGATGGGGCGTATTCGCGAGATATTGGCAACACCAAGATCCTTTTCTTTATTTGGATGAACATGGTTCTATTGAGGAAACCATTAATTATTTGAACATTCTTGAAAAGAAAAGAAAGTCTCCTCTTGAAAAATTACTAACCCAATATCAACGCTACCCCAAGGAGCGATTTTATGATTTAATCGGAACAAAATACTTAAGAAAACAGGATTTAAAAAATGCCTTAAAATGGTACGAGGAAGTACCGAAGGAATTCTGGAAATCCGATGATTTTTATTACAATGATTATTTGACGAATAATCCGTTTCGAACCTTTAGGAAAGGAATGGAGCCGAGTTATTTCGTTAATAATTTTAAGTACAAAGAAATTCCTTGGGATGAAGAAGGTGCGGCAAGATTAAACGGTGATATTTTTAGGGATAAGTCTATTTTTATCCAAGAGTTAATCCACCTTAAAAAGAGATACCAAAATTCGGTGGGTAATGTAAAAGCTAAGTACGCTTACCAATTGGGTAATGCTTATTACGCCCTCAGCTTTGAGGGGCGCCATTGGCATACCATTGCCTACGTTAAAGTATCTTATCCAAGGGAATATAATAAAGGTTATGCACCTTGGACAAAACACGCTAAATATATCAATAAGAATTACCATGATAATTCAACGGCTGCCTATTATTTTCAAGAAGCCTACAAATATTGTGAATTGTCGGATTATAAACCCATGATCCTAGAACGCGGCGGTTACATTCTATTGTGTACCGATTTTGAAAAATACAATAACAGAAAAAAGAATTATTTCGTGGATGAAATGTTCCGTCATTTCCCGGAAGAAGGAAGCATTTTAAGCTGCCCGGGATGGGTGGAATAATGAATAAT
>JAHDDF010000111.1:0-7984 GCA_020629475.1 Saprospiraceae bacterium | reverse complement strand
ATGGAAGCCGGGTCGAAATCATCCTCGTCAGCCGGGTTGTTGATGTCATTATCCGTACCCGTTTCAGGAACGGAAGCGGAGTTGTCGTTAGCGGTGGAATCATCATCCACGGAGTTTACACCGGAATCATCGTCCTTGGTAGCGAAGGTAATT
Organism: Saprospiraceae bacterium; assembly: GCA_020629475.1. Classification (GTDB taxonomy): domain Bacteria; phylum Bacteroidota; class Bacteroidia; order Chitinophagales; family Saprospiraceae; genus JAHDCE01. Next base: position 7,831 of record JAHDDF010000111.1, on the reverse strand, counting down.
TCCGCGTTATTTATCACTTCCCCGTTAGTACCCGCATCAATATCCAAAGTAATGGAGAAAGTAACGTTTCCGCCGGCGGGGATGGAGGCGATAGTGTAAACCGGATTGGAGCCGGGCGCACCCACCCATCCCGTAGATGAATTAAAGGTCAAACCTGAAGGAACATAATCCGTCACCTCGATATCATAAGCGGTAGCCGCTGTACTTTGGTTGTATACCGTAATATCAAAAGTAACCTGCCCTCCCTCGATGAAAGGACCGGAACCGGAAACCTCCTTGATTAAGGCAAGGTCAAAGGAACAAGCGCCCACATCCACGGTAGCATTTACGGCAGCAATCGAGGTACAACCGTTTGCATCCGTATATTGAACGTAAACGGTTTGATCGGCTACGATACCTGAAATCGTGGTAGTTCCTAGGGGAACCGTAGCATCCGCATCACTAAAGAAAGCGTGCGTAGCCGCATTGTAAGCCGGAGAATATACCGCATCGGTAGTAAGATCCACATCAAAGGAACCGTCGTTACAAACGGCAGGTGGTTGGGTAGTTACGCTTATGCTATTATCCGCGAATACCTCGAACATATCGGAAACCGCATTGGAAACACAGCCGTTATCCGGGTTTTCCGCCTGGACGTAGTAGGTAAATGTTCCTGCAGTAGTTCCGGTATACGTAATGGAGTTTCCGCCGCCAACTACGTTGGTTAAACCAGCATCATCATACCAAACCAAATCACCTGCTCCCGTAGCGGTGAAAGTTGCCGTTCCCTCGGAAAGACAAACATCCGTAACCGTAATGGTTGGGTCAGCAGGATTGGATGCTACGGAAATCGTTACATCACCTGAAGTAGCCACGGTACAAAGACCGGATGCTAAAGGAGGTGTTACGCTAACCAAAGTGTAAACGCCTGCGGTGGATAAACCGGAAATGGTGAATGGATCAGAGGTGGCGTTAACGGTAATACCCGCACCGCCGTCAATGGAGTATTCCACCACCCAAGGGTCAGCACCACTAGGGACGTTCGCTCCGTAATTATCGAAATCAACATCAAAGCTAGTAGCGGCACCTGCGCAAATCGCGGTTTCGCCACCTATTGTTGCCGTCGGGCAGGAAATAGTATAGCTTCTTGCCGTCAGTGTAGGGGTAGGTGAACCCGGAGCGCATCCCGTTTGGTCAGGCATAATTCTAGGAGCAATAACGATATCGCCGCCGCCGCATGCATCTACGGGTACGGTATACGTTTCACAGGTGGTAGCCGTAGCGTCACCAATTACCCCGAAATAATCGTCCGCACCATCCGTATCTTGAGGAGTGGATAGGGTATAGGGAGGGATGTTATCATCAAAATCCAAAATATAGAACCCGGTTGGATTCTCATTGGATTTGAATACCAAGTTGTCCCATCCTAAATCCTCGTTTCCTGCATTGGATTCCATGGTAATGGTAACGGTCATGGAAGTACCCGCACCCGCTATTGGGGTACTATAACTTTGGAAGGTACTGGTGATATCAGGAGCACCCCCAATGTTGGTGGTTAATGCGGTACTGCCACCGTTATTGGTTACTTGAAGTGCGGTAGCATTACCGCCTGCGTCAATATCATATTCAATGTGGAAGTCATTATCTGCTTCCCAACTGTTATATGGAGCTTCTTCGGCAAGATCAATGCAAAGGACCAAACCGGTTTGACCGGAAATATCAATTCCCGAAAGGGTCATGGTTTGAAGGATACCGGGTGCACCACCGTTTGTTCCATCAATGGCATCGATATCTTGGAAGGCGAAGAAATTTCCGTCGTTTCCGTTATAAACATCCGTAATGGTGAGGGTGGCGATTGGAATATTATAGGAGGCAATTACGTCAGTAGCTGCATATGGATCATCCATCGGTGAGCCCAATAAAACCCACTCTACGGTACCCCCGGGAGGAAGGTCCGTTCCGTCCAGACCGATTAATATATCATCGCCGGGACAAACGGCTGTTCCGTCAGCCGTTGCACAGGCACTGTAATTATCGAAAACGGGGCAAAGAGGTGTTGCCACACAAACGGTTCCTGACGCTTGAACCGGACCACCGCAAGAAGGTGTTTGGGTTACCCTAACGAAATAGGTATTCGTTGGAGGAGTCGTGACACTAAAGGAACCTGTTGTACTTGTTTTTACGACGTTTCCGCCAACGGCGACGTAAGCGGGCTCGTCCAAAAGTTCGTATAGCAGACCGGTGGCGGTAGTCGGGGAAACGCTTACGCTAACCAAACCCGTTACCGGATCACAGGTAAATGAGGCGCTGGAAAGCGCGGGTGTCGTCCTAAAGGAAATATCTTGTTGAACGTAACACTCGGAACCGGAGCTGGAACCCAAAACGGTAGGAAAATCACCGGATAAGGGGTTGGCGGGGTTCAGATCGGAAACGGATTGCGTATTCTCCTTTACGAAGATTTCAAAATCCGCATCACCGGTAACGGTATAGGTAATGGATGAAAGGGTAATAACTCCTGTAGCGGATACGGCGCTTTCCGTCCAACCATCATCTACGATGGGGCCACCCGTGATTGCACCCGTACCGTCGATATTGGAGCCTCCTCTTGTAGAACCTCCTTCTAAGTTGGTAGTACCATCTCCTAATGCATTGTCACCATCGTTATCATTATATAGTTGGTTCCAACCATGAACATCTACCTCGAAAGAGACGGTGGAGGAGGCACAGACATCAAATTCCAAGGAGCCGGTATCATCCATGTCGGTGATGGTAGTCGTTACACCATCTACGGTCACACGGATTTCATAATCAGGCGTTGAGTTGGATTGACCCGGTGAAGGGAATAAATCAGCATACCATCCGGAAGCCTCGTCACCGTCCGCGTTTCGGGAGTAGGAGGTAGTACAACCTACCACCACGGTTCCGGCGTATTCGTAAACGGCATCCGAAGTACCTGCGGGAGGCACGGCGGGTAGGGAATAATCATTAGCTGCGGGAATGGTACAACCCGTAGCGGCATTACCTAGGATATCGGTACGATCATCCACGTTATCGCCGCCGTTATCCGTATAACCTGAAGCGGACTCAGGAATAGCGGCTCCACCGAACTCCTCTTGACCGTCGCCGTAATACATTGCATCGGCAATAGTAGCGGAAGCATCAAAAAGTACGATCCTGTCAGAACGGGAGCCGGAGTTTTCCCAAGTAACGGAAACGTCACCGTCTTGGTTGGTACATTGGCAACTGTTCAAATCCAACCAAACCGTGTTGGGTAAGGAAGGGCTATTGACGACCGCAGGATCCCAGTTACAGTTGGGACAAGCGAAAAATAAACTGTTATAAATAACCAAGTATCCATTTGCGGGAATAACCGTCCCGTCAGGGATAACCACAATTTCCTCTCCGTCCGTCAGAACCCAACAACTAACGTCAACCGGCGCACCGGTAGTGTTGTAAAGCTCCGTCCATTCACCTCCTTGTCCGTCATAATTACCGGGATCAGGAGTGATTTCGTTGATGACAACGTCACCTTGAGCAAAGGATAAGAAAGAAAGGAATAACAGGGGTAACGTCAAGAAAAGATGAAAAACGTAGCTTTTCATTGGATTCGAGTTGTAGTGAAAAAACGAATACCGATGATTGCCTCGGGTACATCAAGTGGAAATCCGCTTTTTGTACCCGGTGTTATAAAAACACAGGAAGGATTTCATTTGAGCCGATGTAAATTCCGATAACAATTATCGGGGAGGAAACCAATGGTTTAATCCACTACAATAATAGAAAAAAGTATCCGGAATACCGTGTAATTTGATTGTGAAACGAGAAGTGTTAACACGGGAGGATTATTCATACCGAAGCGACTCGATGGGATCAAGCCCTGATGCCTTGAATGCGGGATATAATCCTGACAATAAACCCACGGAAAAACAAAGGGAGAAACCAACGAAAATCCACATCCAAGGAATGATGAATTTACCGCCTAGGAAAAGCGCAACCAAATTACCGAAAAGCATTCCTCCAAGAATACCGAACATACCTCCAAGAATGGAAATTACGATTGCTTCGGTCAAGAACTGGAGAAGGATATTGGCGCGGGTAGCTCCTAGCGCCTTACAGATACCGATTTCCTTGGTACGCTCCGTAACGGAAACCAACATGATATTCATTAAACCAATGGCGGCACCGATTAGGGTAATAATACCGATTACGATTACGGATAATCGGATAACCACGGTGTTTTCCTTGAGGATTTCCATGATTCCGTCACTCTTGAAGGTTTCGAAATCATTGTCTTGTCCCGCCTTGATACCACGTACGTTTCTAAATACCCCGACTGCTTCAGCAATGGCTTCTTCCATGAGGGTAGCGTCGGAAACCATTACGGAAAGGTCGTAATTACGATTCGGGGTGTCGTAGTATCTTTTTGCGTTTTCCAAGGGGATGAGGATACTTCGATCCTCGTTGGAGGTCATACTGGCGCCCTTGGATTCCAATACCCCGATGACCCTATATTTCACGCTACCGTTAGAAATAGTCTTACCGATAGCGGATTCCGGTTTTTCATCAAAAAGGAGATTGACCAAGTCCATTCCGATAATGGCTTTATGGGAACCTTCCTCTTCTTCCGTTTTGGAGAATGATCGACCGTGGGAGAAATTGTATCCCCTAACTTTCATGTATTCGGCATCACATCCTATTACGGTAACATTAGGATTGGATTTTTCCTTCTTGTGTTTGATGGTAGCCAAGGAGGTGCAGCCCAAGGAAACGGAAACGGTAGAGGGGAAATCGTATTGTTCCTTGAATTTCAGTGCTTGCTTCAAGGAAATAACGTCACCCCTCTTTGAACGTTTTCCTCTTCGATTCCCTCCAAGGGATTCGCCCTTGCGTTCGATGTTGAAGGTATTGGCACCGATACCGGAGAATGAATCCGAAAGGCTAATCAGCAATACGTCCAAGGCGGTAAGTATGGCGACCAACGCCGCGATACCGAAGGCGATAATAAGAAGAGTAAGCACGCTTCGTAGGAAGTTGGCGCGGATTGCCCGGAGGGCGACTGATATGTTTTCCCTGAAATTCATTGGTACTCCGAAGGTAAAAAGAATCGTTTCCCGGAAGGATTTGATTCTATTTACGGTGCAGTAAAATCGATAAACGACGAATAAGGTCGGATGGTTCGTACTTGTTAACTATTTTTGAAATCCCGAATTTGTATACCAAGAGCTACCGGGTTACTCGTTTTAATCCCTCTTTTCCTTGCGTCAAAACTTTATGAAATACTACATTTGGTGGTTTTCATAACTTCAAAACCGAATGATACCATGCGTTTCTGCCTTTCCTTGCTGTTTGCATCTTGTCTTGCCGTTTCTTTATCGGCAGCGCCTAGTGATGTGCCGCTTCGCCATCTTACGGTGCTTGCGGATTACTTGAACCCGGAGAATGATCGCCGTAAGGCTTACATAGAAAAATACAAACGGATAGCCGTGGTGGAAATGCACCGTGCGGGTATTCCTGCTAGCATTAAACTGGCGCAGGGGATCCTTGAATCCGGGGACGGGACAAGTAGTTTGGCGCGTGAGGCGAATAATCACTTCGGGATGAAATGCGGTAGCCAATGGAAAGGTGATACCTACTACCTTAAGGATGATGATTACGATAATCAAGGCAACCTGATTAAATCTTGTTTTCGGGTGTACAAGAACCCGGAGGAGTCCTATACGGCACATTCGGAATTCTTGCGTGATCCAAGGAAGGCTTACCGCTACGGTTGGTTGTTTGATTTGAACCCGACGGACTATAAGGCTTGGGCAAAAGGTTTGAAAAAGTCAGGTTACGCTACCAACCCTCGTTACGCTGATTTGCTGATTGGAATTATCGAGGCAAATAAATTATACCAATACGATAAGATGCGTTTGGAGGATTTGAACGTAGATTCGCCTGACCCGATTGATCCCAAACCACCGGGTCCTATAGCTACGCCTGATCCGCCGTCACCGGTGGATAATCCTTCAAGGAACGAGGTGTTGATGAACAATGATATCAAGATGGTATTTACCCGCCAAGGGGATATGCCCAAGGACGTGGCGAAACGTTTCGGTATTCCCGTAAGGAAATTGATGGAGTACAATGAAATCCAAAGCATGAAGGAAACCTTCGTGGATGGTGAGCGGATTTATCTTCAACCCAAGCGGAAGAAATGGCGCGGAAAACGACAGACGCACAGGGTAGGGGAGCGTGAAACCATGTATGATATCGCTCAACTGTACGGGATAAAATCCATTAAATTATACCAAAGGAACCGCATGAATCCGTCCACGGAACCTGCCGTGGGTGAATCCATTTTTATCCGTAAGAAAAGGAAGAAGGGTGATTTCGTAAAAACAAGGGACGTCAAGGATGACCCGCCTTTGGAGCCTTCCGAATTCGTCAGTAATTATACGATGGAGGTGGTAGAGGATGAATTAGCGAAATGGAGGAAGTATATCGCCGATAATAAGCCGTCTCCTCCTGTGGTCACTCCGCCTACACCACCCGTAACAACGCCAACACCACCGGTAGTGGATGAACCGGTAACGCCGGTGGTTACGCCTCCTGCACCACCACAACCACCCGCGAACAATCGCTTGTATCACGTAGTGGAAATGGGAGATACCCTTTATAATATCTCAAGGCGTTACGATGTAACCGTTGCTCAAATTAGGGAGCTGAACGGCTTAACGGACAATACCATCAAAATCGGACAGAAATTGAGGGTGCGTTAACGGATTTTATAACGGATACCTACACTTAGGTTGCGGAGTGATTGGTTATAACCTTGTCCGATATTTTTCACCTCGTCGGTATTTGAATCCTCTACCCGCAATTTGAGGAAACTATAATCGTATTCGGTGAAGAATTCGGTATTTTTTCCAATCCCGAATCCGATGCTCGCGAATACGGAAACGTTAAACTTGGGATAAAGCGAAGGGTATATGTTTCCGGCGCTTACCAAGTTCCCGTTTTGACTGAACGTTCCGGATGCAGGCGTTTCATCTAGGGGTTTGGAAGAAAGGAGATAATGGGCTTTTGCTCCAAGGGCGAACCTACCTCTCTTATTAAAGGCGCCTTTTATGAAAACCGGAAGGCTTAGTCTATGAATCTTATAACTAGAGGCAGCATCGTAGGTGCTCATATCCATATTTACACCGGCCGATGCATCTTCTTGGTATTCATCATTGGAAGAACTTAGCAGGGAATAATTAGGACGGTAAACATTGTTATGATATTCCAAGCCAAAACCTAAGACAAAGGGAGAAACGTAATAAGCTCCTACATTGAAACCTAAGTCTCCGAAGTTTTGGGTTTCCAAGCCTGCGTGGACGTAGAAATCATGACCCGATTTCGAATTCTTTTTTGTGGATTTAAGAACACCCGTAGTAGGAGTAATAAGATCGTACAATGATGTTTCTAAACCATTGAATGAAGCCGGGGTGAGAATGCCCGGAAGAGGGGCACGCTCATTGGAGTTTGCCACAGGAGGTTCTTCCTGAATTATGGGTGTTTCCTCCCGTTTAGGTGTGTTTATGTTTTCCGGAATAATTGTATTTGGCTTACTTGAATTCAAGTCCTCGTAAGGATTACTAGCTTTTTCTAAGTTATCCTGAATTCCGGGGAGCAGGAAGGTGGCATCGGATTGCCCTAAATCACTAGAAGGTTTTGAGGTATTAGTTGAGTTATTTTTTATTGTTTCACCAATACTTGTTTCCTTGGAAATAGTACTAGGATTAGAGGTGGTTGTGTTTGATTTACTGGAATTCGAACTCTCCTCTTTTTTATCAATAACGTTCTCCGAATAATCGGTAGTTACCGTTTC
>JAHDDF010000628.1 GCA_020629475.1 Saprospiraceae bacterium | reverse complement strand
AGGTATGCTTTAAGCGGTAGTACATGATGCGACGTAAGGCAGACCAATTTTCCGCACCTTCCGGATATTCACGGAGTAAAGAATATTTACTTTCGTAATTCGATATTTTGGTGATTTCCTGAGGAGAAAACATCTCGTTCAAGGCTATCGGAATTTCTGAATCTTGATAGAGCGAAGTATGTACACCCCGTTTGATTTGTCGGAATTTTCCGTTTTCCTTCAATCCCGGAATTTGTTGTCCCAAGCTTAATCCGGCATCCCCGATATAGCGAATGATTGAAGGTATATTTTTGAAGCGTTGGATTTTTTGGAACCATTGGAACATATCATATCCCCCAAATAATTCATCCCCTCCATCACCGGACAATGCCACCTTTACGTGCTTGGAAATCTCCTTGGTGACCCAATAGGAAGGAATGGCGGAACTATCCCTGAAGGGTAACCCTACATGATGGATGATTCTCCAAAACATATCTTCCGTAAACTCGGTATTGGGAATGTGGATTTCATGGTGATCCGTCCCTAATTTTTCCGCCACTTTTTTGGCGATGGGGCTTTCGTCGTAACCATCCGTATCGAACTTTACGGTAAAAGTCTTGATGGGAGCAGTACTCTGTTTTTGCAATAAAGCCACTACGGAACTTGAGTCAATTCCACCCGATAGGAAAGCACCAATCGGGACATCGGAAACCGTTTGCCGCTTGACGGCTTGCTCTAAAACCGGACGGATATATTCCTTTGCCTCTTCTTCGGATTTGAATTTTGGTGTGTTTCCATAATTCGTTTTAAAGTAGTTTTCTATCGTAAACTCCCCTTCATCATCCATCAAAAGATAATGACCCGCAGGGAGGACATGCACCCCCAAAATAAGGGTCATGGGTTCAGGCACCAAGGATGTGCGGAAGTAATACGGTAATGCCTCCGTATTCAAATAACGCTCCGTAAAAAACGGGTTTTCCAATAAGGATTTTACTTCCGAGGAAAAAGCGAAGCCTCCGAAATCCTTGGTGTAATACAAGGGTTTTTCTCCAAAACGATCCCTTGCTATGAGGTAGGAATTGGTTCTTCCGTCACGAATACAAAAGGCGAACATTCCTTTGAGTTTAGGAAGCATTTCCGTGCCATACTCCTCATACAGATGCACCAACACCTCCGTATCCGAGCGGGTTTTGAAATGATGCCCTTTTTGAAGAAGCTCCTTTCTGAGTTCTTGGAAATTGTAAATCTCACCATTAAAAACAATCCCGATTTTACCGTCCTCATTTTCTATCGGTTGGTTCCCGCCTTCCGTATCAATAATGGCAAGGCGACGCATGGCGAGGGTTGATTTGTGGTAGGTCTTGAATCCTTCACCGTCAGGTCCGCGGTGGTACAAGGCATCCACCATTTTACGGACGATCATTTCCCGATCTTCCGTCGAGATTTCCATTTTGTTATCTATGACGCCGCAAATCCCGCACATGACTTAGGAAAGTTCCTTGAGAATTTTGAAGGGAATACCTCCGACTACGACATTGGAAGGAACATCTTTATGAATAAGGGTATTAGCGCCTACCACCACATTATCACCAATGGTTACCCCTTTAAGAATGGTGCACTTATCCCCGACCCAAATGTTGTTTCCCAATTTTACGGGAGCGGTAGTGTATCCGTCAAGTCTTAAATTTTGATCCTCCATCTTATAATTATGGTCATGATCCAAGATACTGACCATTTGACCTAGGGTAACATTATCGCCGATTTCAATAGAATCGTGTGTTACGATTCTTGAATAAGAATTCACCCCGAAATTGCTGCCGATTTTTAATTTCCCCTTGGAAAAAATCATGACATCATC
>JAHDDF010000110.1:914-11651 GCA_020629475.1 Saprospiraceae bacterium | reverse complement strand
GCATGGCGTTGACTAATCTTTAGAATCAACTGTTTTACCATTTCCATATCATCTTCGGGCAGGGGTGTTTTCCCATGTGCTTGCCCCAAATTTCCTTGGAAATCTCTACCATTTTCTTGTGGATATCCTCCTTATGGGACAATGCCTTTTGGTACATTTCCTCCGCGGAGTACTCGGAAACGATATCGAATTCGAATTTGCGGGAGAATAATTCTTTTCCGATTCTGAAATCACGGAAAGCTTCTTCATTGTCTTGGTTTTCCTTGCGGTAACTTTCTAGGAAGGCGACATAATCCTTTAATGCCAATCGCGCCTTTTCCAAAGCATCCTCAAAGGCTTGGGTTTCCGCTTCGGAATAGCCCGCGATTTTCAAGGAATCCAATATTTTTCCGCCCAGGACATTATTTAAGGTGCCACCGTTTTGGCTTACCGCCAAAGTGAGATGCGGCATGGAAGGCGTGTTCAAATTCGCCTTGGCGGCGGAATAGTAATCGGGTACTTTTTGGAGTCTTGAAAAGATGTTATTCATCCTTTCTTTCAAGGGCGCATAGTCCGAAATCAATAGGCGGTTTATGGAACCACCAACGTTGTAACCTGAAGGATCCCATTCATGGATTTTGAAAGTATCAATTTCCCAAACGATGTTTTGAAGGCGGTTCCTCATCATCCTATAATCCGTCTTGGCATTTTGATCCAGGGCGGAATATTCAATTGCGGCTAACTTATCTAAGTATTTTTTGGAAAATGCCTTCTCTTCAGCCCTCGAATCGGTATCCGGCACGGAAAGGACATCGGCGTAAGCAAAATTCCCTTCCCAAGTAGCCCAACCCGGGTAAATCGCCCAAAGGCTATCCACGAATTCGGTCTTTAATCCGTCGAATTCGGTTTGAACTTTATCAGCATCCGGTTGGCATGAGAATAAAAGTATAGGGGAGAAAAATAGGAATAAAAATACCCGCTTCATAACAAGGAGATTGGTTCCTTGCTAAGTTACCGATTTATAAAAATATCAGTATACAAGCTTGCGCCAATCCTACCACAAAACCGATAACTCCACCAAGGATTTCAATAAACTTAAACTCCTTGGACAAGATATCATTCATGACTTGTTCCAAACGGTCGGATGAAAGTTGGGAGAATTTTTCCGTGATCATGGCTTCTATATCCACGGAACTTTCGAAATGTTCTATGTAGGAATTGAGCATGTCCGGAAGTTGTTTTTCAACCTCGGCAAGCATTTCGTTACGGATTTCCAACTTGAGTTTCTTGGTAGCGAACATGGAAACCAATGGGAATTTCTTGGTCATTCGCCCTTCCAGGAAATTATCCATTTTCACCTCTACGGTTTCATAGATGTTATCCATGGAATCCTGGGTAACGATGCGTTGTTTCAAGTCATCAATAGAAAGTAGTTCATCAGAAACGACCTTACCGATTTTAATCGCGATTTGTTTTTGCCTTTTCGGGAAAATACCTTGGAAGGTAATACCGGGCACCTTCCATTTTCCGATGGAAAACTTCAGGATGGTCTTTGGCTCCTTGGGATGGAAAAGCATCTTTACCGCGAGGTAATTCGTAAACCAGCCCAACGCCGCTCCCACAACGGGGAGTAATATCAATTTCACTGCTAATGCCATATCTCCCCTAATAAACGACGAGGGTGTCCAATCCGGTTTTGATTTTCACGAATTCATAGACTTCCTGCCGCTCATCCATCGACGAAAGTACGTCAGGATCCCATTTCATGAGCAAAATCGGGTACTCGTCAAAGCGGCTTTGGACCAAATCTATGTCTTCCAAATGCGGGTGGAATACCCTAGCTTCCGCCACAACGGATTTTATCGTTGTTGCTTTAGCGATACTGTCTTTTTGGAATTCGAGTTGGCGAATCAGGTTATCCTTCTCCTGCTGGAGTTTGGCGAACTCATCCAATTTCTCGTTGTTCCTCGCTTCCACTTCTCCCCTCTGCTTTTCCAATAAAGCTTCGAAGTTTGTAGTGCCGTAAGGGATAATCCTAGGGTTTTGAAGACCGCAAAAAGCCAGTCTGGAATTTAGCATATCCAAAGTATCTTGGGTTATTGGTTTATTTACTTTGGAATAGTAATTTATGATTACGTAAGTAATGCTATCCTTCGCCTCAATTTTATGATTTAAGTAGTCCCTAGTAGGTGAATTAAATTCTAGTGCCATGAATGCCTTTACATCACGTTTTACCCGGTGTTCCTTCCATACGTTATAAAGGATAAAAGTACTAGGTAACAGCACGACGATGCTAAAAACAGTTATTACCAGAGATGTTCTCGCCTTTTCCCTTCTATTGAGATAGGAAGCAAAAGGGAAACGAAGAAATCTTACGATAAGGTAAGTAGTAAGAGCAATAAATACGGAGTTCAAGAAGAACAGATAGAATGCGTTAAGGAAAACATCCCAGTGTCCTTTGGCTAAACCGAAGCCCGCCACACAGAGCGGAGGCATTAATGCCGTTGCAATGGCTACGCCCGGTATCGCATTGGATTTATCTTTTCTTGAAGAGGAAATGATACCTGCTAAACCACCGAAAATCGCGACTCCGGCGTCTAGGAGCGTAGGTCTTGTCCTAGCGTCAATTTCGTTGGTCATTTCCCCGAAAGGGGTAATCCAGAAATAAACGACACTAACTGTTAATGCTATTACGATAGCGATACCGAAATGCTGAACGGATATCCAAAGGGTTTCCTTGTCGTTAATTCCTACACCCAATCCGATTCCAAGGATAGGTGACATGAGTGGGGAGATTAACATCGCGCCGATGATAACGGCGGGGGAATTCAGATCCAGTCCTAAAGAGGCAACCATGATGGAACAACCAAGGAGCCATACATTAGCGCCCCGCATCCTTTTATTATTGCTGATATTCTCAATAGTCCCTTCCCTATCCAAATCGGACTGCAAATCGAACATATCCCGGAGGAAAATCCCAAGACCACTGACTAGGTCCCAAAATCCCCTTTGGATTTGATCTTTGTGTACGGTTTCTTTTTTCTGTCCGTTCCCGTTGGAATTAGGTTGGTTTTCCATGCAATTCGCGGATTATGTATTCGGTTTTATTCGTTGCCTAAATTTAGGACGGTCCTTTGGTGAATCCGTCATGGGTTTAGCGGTATTTTTTCAATATTCCCACCACAGGTGCCAAATACGAGCGTCCGAAGAGCACCAAATGTACCAATAAGTAATACAAGCTCAATATTTCCCAAGCATTTTCAAGCTCTTTTACCTTAGCGGTACTACCGAAATATCCCTCGTAAAACTGTGCCGGTGGTTTCCCGAACAACCTTAACATGGCAAAATCAAATCCGGGAAGACCATAACAAACGGCAGGGTCAAAGATACATGGTTCATCATTGCCGACACAGGCATGATTACCCGACCATAAATCACCGTGAATCAAACTAGGCATTTCCTCCTTGAAATAATCCTGAATATTATGACAAAAAACCTTGAAATCCTCTTGGTATTCCTCCCTGAACAAACCCTTGTCTACAGCGAGTTTCAACATCGGTTCAAATCTTCCGGAAATCACGAAATCATTGGCATTGGAATATCGGTGATTTAATTGAGGTAGGCTACCTATGAAGTTGTCTTCTTTGAACCCGAATGAGGAATCCTTAATTTGGTGAAGTTTGCTTAATCCTTCCCCAAATCGTCCCCAATACTCTTCTGACTTGTAGGAGAAATCCAAGTATTCCAAAATAAGGAAAGGAATGTCGATCGATGTTTTACCTAAGGAAATTACATCGGGGGTCTTTAAGGAAGGGCATTTCCTCAATTCATCTAAACCTGCCTTTTCTTTCTCGAAAATACCCGGTAAATCATTTCGATTTACCTTTAGGAAGTAAGACCTTCCACTTTGTCCCTCAAGGCGAAAAGCTTCGTTGATGTCACCGCCGGTTAAGGGGAAAAGCTTGGCATTGCTCTCCCCTATTGACTCGGTTATTTCCCTGATAAATCCGGGATTCAAATCTACAACCTGTTTTCGTTGATGATTTTCAACAACTCCTCACGGTAATTCTTACCTATAGGCAAGTGCTTGATTTCTTTCTTTTCCGGAACCTCAATCATGTTCCCCATAATGGAATGGATTTTATCCAAATTCACGATATAGGAACGATGGATGCGCTTGAAAATCTTACTCGGAAGTTTTTCGTCAAGGCTTTTCATCGTTTGAAGGGTAATTACGCGCCCCGTATCCATACGGATGATGACGTAATCCTTTAGTCCTTCAATGTAAATGATGTCCTCGTACTTAACACGTACCAACTTCTTATCAGATTTTACGAAGATGAAGTCTTTTTGAACCTCTACTTCGTCTCGAGTCGGGATTTCATCCCTTTTGGTTTGTAGATCGTGCAATTCAACGGCACGATTAACCGCTTTCATGAAGCGGTCAAAGGAAATGGGCTTGAGCATATAGTCCACCGCATTTAGTTCAAAACCTTCAAGGGCATACTCGGAATAAGCGGTCGTAAAAATGACCAAAGGCGGATTTTCGATAGATTTCAAGAAATCTATACCCGTAAGCTGTGGCATTTGAATATCAAGGAACATGAGATCCACGTCCCCCTTCTTCAACATCTCTTGCGCTTCAATGGCGTTACCGCATTTCCCAAGTAGATTAATGGTATCAGGGATGCGCTGGACGAATGTTTCAAGTACGTCCTGTGCCAATGGTTCATCGTCTACAATAATGGCGTTAAGCATGGGTATCTGTTTTGTCGGTTGTTTAATCTCGATAAAGAGATTCTATTTTGAATCGTTTGCCCTTACAATTTGTACAACCGTTCAAATTTGGTCATCTAAACTCGACTTTCCAAGGATAAATTCCGACGAATCTAAAGAAAAAGTTAAAATCTAAGGCGCAGGGCATAAAAAAACCGACCTCCATGAGAAGGTCGGTCTTAGTATTATAGTACAGGATGCTAATAATTATCCTTTAACGGTAGCAATAATTACAGCCGCTACTTTGTACGGATCCGCATTGGATGCCGGACGACGGTCTTCCAACCATCCTTTCCAACCTTGCTCAACCGTAATAATCGGAATACGGATGGAAGCACCACGATCGGAAACCCCGTAAGAGAATTTATCAATTGACTGAGTCTCGTGAAGACCGGTCAAACGTTGGTCATTATCCGCTCCGTATACCGCGATATGTTCTTTCACTCTTGGGCGGAATTTCTCACAAATTTCCTCGTAAACGGATTTTTTACCGGCATTACGTAAAGTTGAGTTGGAGAAGTTAGCGTGCATGCCTGAGCCGTTCCAATCACCGTGTACGGGTTTAGGGTGTAAACTCACACTTACACCGTATTTCTCGGCGGTTCTTTCCAAAAGATAGCGAGCTACCCAAATTTGGTCGCCGGCAGCCTTAGCCCCTTTCGCGAAAATTTGGTATTCCCATTGACCGCACATTACCTCGGCGTTAATCCCTTCGATATTAAGACCGGCATCGATACATAGATCAAGATGCTCCTCTACTACCTCGCGTCCTACCGCATTACCCGTTCCGACGGAACAGTAATAAGGTCCTTGAGGTGCAGGGAAACCATTTTCCGGGAATCCGACAGGTTTTCCGGTCCCCGGATCCATTAGGGTGTATTCTTGCTCGAATCCGAACCAGAAATCAGCGTCGTCATCATCGATGGTCGCTCTTCCGTTTGTAGGGTGTGGGGAACCATCAGGGTTTAAAACCTCACACATTACCAGGTACCCGTTTCTTCTATCGGGATCCGGGTAGATTGCCGCGGGCTTAAGAAGCAAATCGGAGGAACCTCCCGGAGCTTGGTTGGTAGAGGAACCGTCATATGCCCAAACGGGACACTCTTCCAATTTTCCGGTAAACTTCTCACCGTCAACAACCTTGGTCTTGGAGCGCATGCCCTGTGTCGGCTCCGAACCGTCTAACCAAATGTACTCTAACTTATACTTTGCCATTACTTTAAAGAGTATTTGATGATTTGAAGCCACAAAAGTACCCCGGGCAGGTTGAAAATCATACTCAAACTCAAAGTAAATTACTAACGTCTTGTTAATATCTTTTCCTAAGAATCGTAAACCTTTTTAAGAATTAATTTTTATTCCGCAACACCATAGGCTCAACAAAAGAATTAATGGCTCTATATATTTATTCCTTCAAAAAATTTTGAAAATCAACATATTAAAGTTTTTCGCAATTTCAAGTATTTATAAAAATCATATATTAGTGACATATTAAGCTCTTAGCTTTCTAGCAACCATTGTAGAAATTCAAATCACCTAGAACTTGAGTAATAAAAAATCCGTGGACACCTATATTGAGGAGTTAAATTCCCTCCAAAAAAGGGGAAGACGGAGAGGTAGTGTTATTTTAGTCGTTTCAGTGGTTCTAGCAGCTTTTGCTTTTTTCTATTTTTACCCCCTTGGTCATGAAAAGCAAGCCAAACCCATTCAAGTAAAGGAGAAGGAAAACCTCAACATTCCTCCAAGGGAAAGAGCATCGAAAGAAAAGGAGGACGTAAAACCCGCCCCACCTGAAGAAGTTCCTTCCCCTGCGGAATCAGGGAAGGAAGCATTGAAGAAAATCCCTCGAGCGAAAACACCGGCAAGTAAACCAAAAATTACATTTGAGAAAACACCCGATTAAATTTGAAACCATGGATAAACCATTGCCCATCCATTCGGTAAAAGGCGCCGCGCTTGTACTTTCCTTATTTTTTATCCTCTTGACATCCTGCGGGCCACAGAAGGAAATACATTCGAGTATTGATTCCGATGTCCAAAAAAGTATCGAGCTGATTGATGCTATGGTGCAGAATCAATCGGAAATTTCAGGTGCCATGAAAAAGCGCCTTGAAATCCTGGAACAGAAGTACAAGGATTTTAGAATTGAGGAATCTACCTACAATAGATTAAAAGCAACATTTGAGGATGGCCTTGCCGATTCAGAACAAAAAATAGAATCCCTTAAACAAGAAAGGAATCGACTCCTTGGAATCCGGGATAATAAGCCGCCGGTAAGCTTATTAAATACCAAGAAAAATACGGAGTATAAGGCAAATTCAGACATTACCATTGCCAACGTATTAAAGAATGTCGAAGAGTCCGGAAAGGAGACTTTGGAGAATTTGGAATCCTACATGTTATCGGATGCCCTCCTCGAAAAGGATCTAAAGCGGGAATTCGAACTTTCCGTTTTCTTTCCTGCCGGGGTATATGAAATAAATGAAGGTGATTATTCCGACGCAAAAACAGCTTTTCAGCCCTTAATCGATGAAATATCCGAATTCGTAAACGCCTACCCCAACCGAAAATTGGTGATCAAAATCGTAACGAAAGGATATGCGGATGGGCAAAGGGTTAACCCTCAATCTTCCCTTGGGAAAAAATTGACCACCATCCTAGGTCCAATGGATGATTCCAAGGACATGAACAAAGGCTTAAGCCGGTTACGTGCCGAGGAAATCTCAGGACTTCTTGGTAGCTTGATGAAAGATGCCGGTCTAGGAACATCTTCTAACCACATCCTTGAACTTAAACCCATAGGTATGGGAGAAACACTTCCTAATCCAACCATCACGGATTATCAAGAAGATGACCGAAGAAGGAGAATTGTTTCCGTCTTTTGGGATGTTTTCCCCATGTAAAAAGTTAAACTTAGTTTATTTTTTAAAATAAGTTGGATTTCCCGGAACTTTATGCTTTAATCAAGGATTGGAAGCAGGGTAATTCCTATTTTCCCACTGAAGTGGTCCAAGAGTACTACTTTATTTAAAATCCGAGAGCAATGAAAAAGAAAAAAATAGTCATCCTGACCGGTGCGGGAATCAGCGCCGAAAGCGGTATCCAAACCTTCCGTGACGCCAACGGGCTTTGGGAAGGGCATGACGTAATGGAGGTGGCATCCCCTCAAGGCTGGCGCAAGAACAGGGAATTGGTCCTTGATTTTTACAACCAAAGACGGGCGCAACTCCATACCGTACACCCTAATAAAGGACATGAAGGTCTAGTGGAATTGGAAGAGGGTTTCGATGTTGTCATCATTACCCAAAACGTGGATGACCTCCATGAAAGGGCGGGTTCCTCGCATGTCGTCCATTTGCACGGTGAGCTACTCAAGGCAAGAAGTACAGCCGATCCCTCCCTCATTTATGACTGGGAAAAGGATATCACATCCAAGGACAAATGCGACAAGGGTTCCCAACTCAGACCTCATATTGTTTGGTTCGGGGAGCAAGTACCCATGCTGGAAACGGCAGCGGCACATACCATGGAGGCTGATATCATGATCATCATCGGGACTTCCTTGCAGGTTTATCCTGCGGCGGGTCTTGCGGCTTACGCCAAGAAGGGAATCCCCATCTTTTACATTGATCCTAAGCCTACCCTGAATCACGAGCTTAAGGTAGCAAAGAATGTTACCACCATTGCCAGACCTGCCACCGAAGGTGTACCTTTATTGGTGGAACAAATCAAAACACTGGTAAAATAAGGTATGGAGAAGGTAAAAGAAGTAAATCCTTGGATAACCAAAAACGTGAACACGGTTTATGAGAATCCCTGGATTGTTTTATCCCACAGGGAAGTCATCACACCGGGCGGTACTGACGGAATTTACGGTAAAGTTCATTTCAAAAATACCGCCATCGGTATCCTTCCCTTGGATAAGGACTACAATACCTGGATAGTGGGTCAATACCGCTACACGCTAGATGAATATTCTTGGGAGATCCCGGAAGGCGGTGGTCCTTTAAATGAGGAACCGCTTGCCGCCGCCATCCGGGAACTCAAGGAGGAAACCGGGATTTCAGCCGAAAAATGGACGCCGGTAATCGAACTTACGA
This sequence comes from Saprospiraceae bacterium, assembly GCA_020629475.1. Taxonomy (GTDB): domain Bacteria; phylum Bacteroidota; class Bacteroidia; order Chitinophagales; family Saprospiraceae; genus JAHDCE01. Next base: position 2,796 of record JAHDDF010000110.1, on the reverse strand, counting down.
CCTCCAATAGCGTTACGGATGAGAGGGCTATTTGCTACGTAGCACAGGATTTAAGCTTCGGGGAAGCCGAACCGGAAGAAACCGAAGAATTAAAAATCAAAAAAATCCCCTTCCATGATTTGGTGGATATGACCTTAAATGGGGATATTACGGACGCTATGTCGGTAGCTACTATTTTAAAGGTTAAAATCCTAATCGACCAAGGTAAGTTATGAGCCAAATAAAGGAACTAGACATCACGAACGAAAAAGTTGCTAAAGAAGTACACGCCCTTCAGCAACTCGCCTATCGCATTGAGGCGGATCTTATTAAAAACGATAAAATTCCCTACCTCACCCAAGGGCTTAGTACCCTCATGAGAACAGAGGGGGAAACCTTCTTGGGTTACCATGATGAGGAAGGAAATATCAGGGGTGTTTTCTCCTATAAAATATTAAACGAAGGTGTTCTTGACGTTCATCGTTTTATGATTCACCCTTCGGTTTTCCGTCAAGGAATCGGTTCTAAATTATTAAACCATGTTTTGGACAATAATCTGGTACGGAAAGTCATTGCCCAAACGGGTGTAGGCAACACTCCTGCCATTGAATTTTACAAGAACAACGGTATTGATTGGGTATGCGATATCCAAGTAGACAGAACCGTTAAGCTCGCCACCTTTGAGAAGGTGATTATGTCCTTGGAGGAGTACAAGGAGAAAGGCGGGGAGTAATAGAAATAAGACGAAAGATAAAAGACGTAAGACCTGTACTTATGGAAAGTACAGGTCTTACGTCTTTTATCTTCTTTCTTACATCAAAATAAGTAAAATAGAACCAGTTAAATAGTATTACCTAATCCCTTCCCTCTTCAAGTACGCCCAATATTTTTTAGCATTCCTTAAGTGCTGCGAGTACGTTTTCGCAAAGGCATGTTCCCTTGGTTTCTCGCCCGCATTTTCAGGTACTTTCGCGCAGAAGTAGAAGTAATCATGATTGGCATGATTCAAGACCGCGTCTATCGATGAAATCGAGGCTAATGAGATAGGTCCCGGTGGTAATCCCTTATACATATATGTATTATAAGGAGAATCCACCTCCTTGTGTTTGTCCAATAAACGACGGGCGTCCCAATCACCTGAAGCGAACTTTAGAGTCGGGTCCGCTTGTAACAACATCCCCTTTTTTAAACGATTGACATAAACGCCCGCTACCTTGGGTTTTTCAGGAACGTAATTGGTTTCACCTTCAACGATGGAGGCAAGGGTATACACTTCCTCAGGGCTTAAATTAATGGACTTTGCCTTGGCTTTCCTTTCGTCCGTCCAGAATTTCCCGTGCTCCTTTTTCATGCGTTTCCAAAAATCCTCCGCACTTGAATTCCAATAGAACTCATAGGTATTAGGGATAAGGCAAGAAACCGCGGTCTCCTTCTTAAAACCCTCATCTTTAAGAAAATTAACGTCCTTGAACAATTGTGAAATATCCGCGGAATCCGCTTCAATGAAGGGCGCTACCCTACCCGCTATATCGTCCGGTGTGCGCCCGTATGACATAACCAATTTCACAGGGCTTTGCTTCCCGTTTCGTAAAAGCTGGATCAACTCCCGATTACTCATTCCGGGTTTCACTTCAAATCTACCCGAACGCATGGTTTGCCTTTGATCGAAAGACATCCAACCGGCAACCCTTCGGAAGCCTTTTTCGGATTCAATGAAGCCCTTTTCATTCAGAATTTTGACAACACCTTCGTAATCCGAACCCGTAGGGATTTTCAAGTATTTATCTTGAAGATTGGCAGGAACATTGGCACCATATACATCTTGATATGCCGGATAACCAATCCGCCGCTATTGCGATTATGGCAAGAAGAATTAATGTTATTCGAAGGAATTTCTTCATTG
>JAHDDF010000110.1:0-904 GCA_020629475.1 Saprospiraceae bacterium | reverse complement strand
TTTTATTTCCTGAGGTCCCTTCGGAAACAACGAAGGAATTTCTTCATTGGAAACGGAGGTTTAGAGCCACAAATGTAAGGCAATTCCTAGGGATTTTATCTGCCGTATTTTTGAAAGAAATCCCAAAAATGCGGAGCGGCTTCAAAACCTGCGGGATTATTCCCTCCATTCGGATATCTGTGCTCAAGCCCCTTGATCAGGGAAAAGAAAAATACATTGTTCCCACTCCCTAAATTATCCTTGTATTCCAGGGTAATGTGATTGGGCTTTGCTAATCCTTTATAATTCTCCCCTAACTGAAAAGCCTCTAGGGTTTTCTTAATAACCGGGGCGATAAACTCGTTCCCCACCAAATCCTCAGGCGTTTTGGGCAATTTGGTTCCTGTTTCCAATTTCTCTTTCATCTCCTTGGAACCGGCGATTTGATAAAAAGAAATAAGCTTATCGGGCGTTACTCCTTCTAATTGCAAGCTCCCCGAAGCGGAGGCGGCTGCCGAAATCAAATCCGGGATATCAATAGCGAGACGAGCCACGAAATTAGCGCCATTGGAAAAACCCGAAGCAAAGATTTGGCTCTCGTCCAAATTGTAGTCGGAAACCAATTGCCCGATTAAGGTCCGCACAAAGTCGACGTCATCCGGAAGGGAAGACGGCTCCAAGGCATAGGTTTCCAACTTGCCGTCATTCCATTTGGTTTTTTTACTCACCTTTCCGTCCTTTTCATACTGGACTTTAGTAGCCGTAGGGAAAACGGCGATGAATCCTTCCTTCTCCGCTAACTCCTTCCAGCCGGAAATTCTCCAAAATTTGGCACCATCACCACCTGTTCCATGAAACATGAAAACCAAGGGAACAGCCCTATCACCGGTATATGAAGTCGGTAAATGAACGATATATTCCCTGA
>JAHDDF010000627.1 GCA_020629475.1 Saprospiraceae bacterium | reverse complement strand
GATAGTCGATGGTTGTACCATCGACTAAAAAGAAAACTCCTCCCTCAAAACCCCGTACCCCACGGAATCATAATACTTCCCATCCACAATCCGGGCTTTTCTAAAACGCGCCTCCAAGGAAAAACCGACCTTTTCCGCCAAGCGCATCATACCATGATTCCCCGACCAAGTACGTAAATCCAAACGAACCAATTCAGGCATATTGTCGAATAAATATTTACACCACAAACCCAAGGCATCCTTCCCGATTCCCTTGCTCCAAAATGCAGGATCAAAAATTACGATACCCACGCATAACCAATTCGTTTCAATACTCTCCCAATAACGACTCACCAGCCCAATCATTTCGTCCGTTTCATTATCCGCAATAATGAGTTTTATCCTTGGGTCAGGGTAGTTGTTTTCGTCAATTCTTATTGAAATACTACCGCACTGGATTTCTAATTCCTTGGGCGTGATTTTAGGATAATACGGACCGTCGAATTTCATCCATTCATGCTTGCCCGTATTCCATTTTTTATACACCGGAATATCCTTGATTGCCCAATCCCTTAATGTAATTTGACGACCCTTAATTTCCATAATTTTATTCTTATAAGATCGGCTCAATCTGATCGGTTCAGTCTCCAGACTGAGTCGCCCCGAACACTAGCGATAGACAATGCTTCCGATGGACGATGGTTGCGATGGACGATGGTTGCGATAGACGATGGTTGCACCATCGTCCTCTCCTAAACCAACCGCTCCCTCACAAAAGCCACATTCCCCCGCAACTGCCTGAAAAAATTATCCCGAAGCTCCTGATTATGAATGCTAATAGGTGTGGATTTGTCAATCAAGCTATTCAGCCACGCCTCGGTTTTTAAGCAAAATCCACGGTTATCCGTCACCAAATAATTCAAGGCATTTTGAAGGACAAAAGAAACATCCGTATCCTCCGAAGAGAAGAGAACCGTATTATTAGAAACCGAAACCTCATTATAATACAATTGGTAATTCTCCCGTTTAGGCGGGTAATTATCCGGGTGATATTTCCTACCCAGTTGTGCTTGTATTTCAATGTGATTTAAAAGCGCCGTAATTTGATCGCAAATATGAGCGGCTTCCTCTTTTTTTGAAAAATACCCGAATTTATAAGCGTGAAAAACCTGCTTCAAAACCTTATTTACGATATCGGAACTCCATATCTCGATAGAAGGCATTTTAAGATATTGTCGCCACGCCTGTTCCCCTAGCCGAAGATTTTCCTTGTCCACATCCTCCAAGCTGAATTTACGCTCTTTAAAAGATTCGATATCATACACCGTCCGTCCCCAAAAATATAATTTGAAAGCAGCGAGATCAGGGAATTGGAATAAGGTAAAAATGGGAAAATCAGAAGCCGCGTAAATCAATCTTCTAGGACCCCAATTATCCACGGATTTTAATTCATGAAGAATAGCCGTAAAATAATCCCTGAGGGAATGGAGATTATAATCCAAAGCGCGGAATCGGAAGGGGATGACCGAAGGTTTTAATTCCGTTAAACCATCCAAGGATATTTGAAACGCATCACCTAGTTTTTTGGCTTGTTCCAAACTCAAAGCCGTTTCCCCGGAAATAATGGAAGGAATATCCATGGGTTCCAGTTCAAGGAGCTCAGCCAATTTCATTTCCAAAGGAACATGCTGGGGCAAGCGCTTCCGGATAGCCTCGAACAATAAGGATTGAATATTAGCCATAGGTGATTCCGTTTCTGCAGACAATATACAAAATACGCTCAGATCGGCTCAGTCTCCGGACTGAGTCGAAGCCCTCCACTGAGTCGAAGTCCCCCACGAATTCGAATACACTAAAAAAATACCGAATAACGT
>JAHDDF010000626.1 GCA_020629475.1 Saprospiraceae bacterium | reverse complement strand
ACTCATTTAACAAATACACGAAGTGATGCGCAATTTTGATTATCGTTTTTCCTTATTGGCATTTGCCATAATATTCCTCGTTTCTTCCTGTAAGGAAGATAGCGATCCTCTTGCCGATGAAATCAACCTGCTAAGAGCCGCGACGGAAAGCTTTGACACCTTTTCCGAGGCAACGGCGGCAGGTTGGGATACCGATATTACAGGTTATGTCTCCGGAATGGGGCATCATTATTTACGCGAGGAATTGGTAGACGACAATTTCGAAATCACAAGACCGGAGGTGGTTTTATTTGCCCCTGACGAAAACGGGGATATGCAATTCGTAGCCGTGGAATATGCCGTTCCTTTAGACCCGACCAGTTCAAGTGGCCCTCCTGAAGGATTCACCGGCGATTCTGATGTTTGGTCGGTAAACCCCAATGGAGACATGTGGGTCCTGCACGTTTGGGTTGAACTTTCGAATCCTGACGGACTATTCCATCCCACAAACTCCGAATTACCTTAAAGCTTGTTTAAAACGGAAAATGGAAACAAGTTACCGGAATAGAATTTTTATGTTTCTCGCCTTTACGGCGATATTCCTTTTCCATGCTTGTTCCGAAGATCCGATTGAACCACCACCGCCCGCTACCCCGGGTGAGGAATTTGTGGTACCTACCATCATCCCCCAAGGAAACGAGGATTATCTCAACGTGAATTCCGATCATATTTTCGATCAGAACCAACTCCACACTTTCGAACTATTTATTCCTGAATCATCCTTACTGTTCTTGGATGCCGACCCGGCAAGAGAGGAATATGTCGAGGGCATGTTGGTTTTCCAAGGAGATACCATTAGCCCGGTAGGAGTGCGATACAAGGGTTCCATCGGGGGTTTCGTAAACTGTGTATCAGGAAGCGACTGGTCTAATCCTTCAGGTTTCAAGACCTGCACCAAATTGTCCATGAAGGTCAAGATCAATTGGGAAGGAAGAGAAGATAAATTCTACGGTCTAAAAAAACTACAATTCCATTCCCAGAATTTGGACCCTTCGCAAATGAGGGAACGCTTGGGTTATTGGTTATTCCGGGAAATGGGGGTTCCCGCTCCTAGATCCGTTCATGCCCGCCTGATGATAAACGGTCATTATTCCGGGTTATACGCCTTGACGGAACAAATCGACGGCAGGTTTACACGCTATAATTTCGAGGACGGGGAAGGCAATTTGTACAAGGAGATTTGGCCCTTGGATTATTTCGGGAATGCGCAATCCGAAAATGCATTCATCCAAGCACTGGAAACCAACGAAGATGAAAACCCTTCGGCGGAAATCATCAGGACATTCGCCCAAAGTATAGCTGACCGTCCCATAGGGCAAGCACAGTCAGAATTGGAATCGGTAATGGATATCAATGAACTTATCTCCTATGCTGTAGTAGATCGAACCATACGGAACGATGACGGTGCATTCCATTGGTATTGTGAAGGCGGAGGCTGTGAACCCCACAATTTCTTTTGGTACGAGGAACCGAACAATCAGAAACTCCATCTCATTCCTTGGGATTTGGACAATGCTTTCGAAAACATCATTTCCAATGCCAATCCCGTAACACCCATTACCGATGATTGGGGAGAAACCTCCAACAACTGTCAACCTTATGCTAATCCCGGGTTGTGGACGCAACAACGCTCCGCCGCTTGTGATAAAATCGTGGCTACTTGGGCTTCCTATGAACAAGCATTTGAACAAAGGAAAACAGAGTTCCTAAATAACGCTTTTTCCCAGGCACAAACGGAAGCCTTACTAAATACTTGGGCTAATCAAATAGAAGCAGCCACGACGGAAGCATCAAATACCCATCTTGATGCCATTAGC
>JAHDDF010000625.1 GCA_020629475.1 Saprospiraceae bacterium | reverse complement strand
TTCCCTACCAGGCATTCAGCCACAAACCGAATCAGTCCGAATTTCAAGTAAACAAAAGAGGTCGGAATCGACCGACAATCCCCTAGCGTAGGGTGAAGCCCTACACGAGTATTAACCTATGAGAACCGTACCTAACCCCAATCCCCGAAAACCATCCCCATAAACAGGAAAACCCTGATTTTGCGGCAATGCAAAACCAGGGTTTCCTTATTTGTATCAGAAGGGAAAAATTACAAATGAATCACCTCCCCATAAGCCGCGGCAGTAGCTTCCATCACCGCCTCGCTCATGGTGGGGTGCGGGTGAACCGTCTTGATGATTTCATGACCTGTAGTCTCTAATTTTCTAGCCGCCACGATTTCCGCAATCATCTCGGTGACATTGGCGCCAATCATGTGCGCGCCTAGAAGCTCACCGTATTTGGCATCATAAATGACCTTAACGAAACCTTCCTTGGCACCTGCCGCACTTGCCTTACCGGAAGCGGAGAAAGGGAATTTACCCACCTTGATTTCGTAACCCGCTTCCTTCGCCGCTTCCTCTGTATAACCAACGGACGCGATTTCAGGGGAGCAGTAAGTACATCCCGGGATATTGGAATAATCAATGGTTTCAGGCTTCATGCCCTTGATATTTTCCACACAGGTAATTCCTTCCGCACTAGCTACGTGCGCCAAAGCAGGACCGGAAACCACATCACCGATGGCATAAATGCCGGGAACGGAAGTGCGGTAATATTCATCAACCTCAATCAAACCACGGTTGGTGGTAATCCCTAAGGATTCTAGTCCGATATTTTCGGTATTCGGTGTAACGCCTGCCGCTGAAAGAACCACGTCGCATTCGATCACGGTTTGCTTTCCGTCCTTGCGGCTTTCCACCGTAACGGTACAGCCCTTACCTGATGTATCGACATTGGTAACGGCGGAATTCGCCATTACTTTCATGCCCATTTTCTTATAAATCTTGGTCAACTCCTTGGAAACGTCCTTGTCTTCCCTAGGAACCAATCCTTGCTGCATGTACTCCACGATGGTCACTTCCGTACCTACCGCGTTGTAGAAGTAAGCGAACTCAACACCAATGGCACCGGCACCCACAATGACCATTTTCTTCGGCATTTCGGGAAGGGTCATGGCTTGGCGGTAACCGATAATTTTCGTTCCATCAATGGATAATCCGGGTAATTCCCGGGCACGTCCACCCGTAGCGACGATGATATGGTCCGCCTCGTAGGTGGTCATTTTTCCGTCCTTGTCCGTAACGTCCACTTTCCTGCCTCTGGCAAGTTTACCGTGTCCGTTCAAGACGTCAATCTTATTCTTTTTAAAAAGGAAATTGATTCCCTTGCTCATACCGTCGGCAACGCCGCGGCTTCTTTTGATCATTCCTTTGAAATCCGCTTCCGCACCGGATACCTTAATGCCGTAATCATCGGCATGTTGGATATAGTTAAAAACCTGGGCGCTCTTAAGCAAAGCCTTTGTAGGGATACATCCCCAGTTCAAGCAAATACCCCCTAGGGATTCGCGCTCGACAACAGCTGTTTTCATGCCCAATTGGGAGGCACGGATTGCCGCGACGTATCCGCCGGGGCCACTACCTATTACGATAAGATCGTACTTCATGATCTAAGGTTGGTTTAAAAAATCAAAAGGGGATTTTGCCGCCCCCTCGAATCGGCGCTGCAAATATAAGCAGGGATGGAATGAATGAAGAATTAAAAAGTAATAATGAGTAATGCTTGAGATTTGTTCACTTAAAATTATTCCATTCCGGTTTTGGATTCCGGGTCGGATAGGATAGTGTTGTCATCTTCTGTTTCATCGGAAAAATACTCGTAATCGTATTCCTTGATG
>JAHDDF010000624.1 GCA_020629475.1 Saprospiraceae bacterium | reverse complement strand
GTCCTAACGTGCTTGTATTGCTTCCGCAATTTCGATGCGCGTAAGGCGGCGGGGATTTTCTTTTCCCCGTTTTTGGGGCTTTTCAGGGCAAACCTTCGCCCGTCGATTACCTTGTATTTGTTTACGCAAGCCATTACCTACCGGATGTTTGAACCAATTGAATACCCCCGCCCGGCGTAGAGCCTACGTTGCCCGATTCGTTGGGGGATTGTTGCTGATAAAAAAGGGCGTTATGACCGTTGGTGATAATTTCGTCACCGTAGCCGGCTTTTACTTTAATCCTTCCGTTCCTTAGCAGGATTTCCACCGCCTGACGTGCCGCGAATTCATCGAAGGGCATAAGGTTAAGGTCAGCCTGTCCCTGTAAATCCGTTAACCAGGTTTCGTTCCGCTCCATTTGGGAGAGCATGATCGCCACGGGTTCGGAAGCCGATTCCCCCGGCATGGTGGAGGTAAAGCGGGTGTTTACCCAAGAGCCGAAACTAACGCCGTCAATCTTAGCCGTACTTAGGCTAGGTCTTACGGAGCCTGGAGGTAAGGATTGAATCCCGTTTACCGTTAGTCCGTCATCGTCCTTTTTCCCTAGCACGAAGTATGCGCCCAAGGAAAGCAGGGCGACCAATGAAACGATAATGATGATGGTACTCGTCTTCATTATTTCAGTCGTTTTGAAACCACCACGATGACAATCGCGACGGCAAGGATGACCAATCCGAGGACAATCGTGGTTTTCGGGTCGAATACCACGGAATTCTCGGTCTTGATGGATTCCTGACCGGATAGGACGCCCAGTAAATTTCCGGTACTTCCCATTATTGCGGGTGGTTACGGAGTACGGTCGCCTTGATCATGTCGTTCTCGGTGATGCGCTTGTTGATTTGTTCCGCCAGTACCGAAGCAGCCGCAGCCGCAAGGACAAAGCAGAAGAAAATGCACATCAAGTGATAACCGTTCTTGATTTCCATCCTACTTGGATTTTTTGACGCCCATATAGATTATCGCGATTAGGAAAATCACGAGTAACACCCAAGGGGCTATTTTTAGAAATTTGGATTCCTGTTTCGTTTGTTGGTTTTGGGATGCCGCCAGTACGTTTTCCGCCGTGGCGATCATGACCGCTTGCTGTATGTCGTCCGATACGCCGGAAAAGAAGTTAGTCTCCATTACACCGCGTTTAATTCGGTTAGGCGCTTGACCACGATTTCCTCCCAGTTCTCGGAATAGAATGCCCCGAATAGCTTGTCATTGCAGCCGAACCACAAATCAAAAATTTCGCTTCGTAGCGTTACCCCGTAGAGGTTTTTGTAGAGGTTGGCAAGCGCCACCAGGTTATTGTCCGAAAGCAGGGCGATGCTTTTCATTACCGGGCAAATCACGGAAGACCCCGCGAACATCTCGGAAAAGAAACCGACGTTAAACGCTTCGTTCGCGCTTGCCGCAAGGCTGTTTACCTGGTGTTCCGAAATGGGATCGGTTTCGACCGGGTTGGGGAGCGGTGCGTCCGATAAGGCGGCGCTTTCATCCGTTTCGTTCTCCCCTTGGCATCCTATCCCGAACCAACGGCAAGCGGTGGAGCGCCCGTTGGCGCTTCGTTTCCCGGCTAGGAAAACACCGAGCAAAAGGAGTACGGTAAGCACTACCGCCCCGATTACTATGTAGGTGTTAGTCCTCATTGGTTATACGATAGCCCGTAGGTATTGCCTGTTCGTCCCTTCGGTAGTGGTATTGGATGAGGTGGTCCCGTTAAGCCCCTTCCTTTTGTCGCGGTTCATCCAGTAGTAGGCACCGATACCTACCACCAAGACCAAAGCGACAATCATCCATCCTTTCCATGAAGCCAATTTCATGTGAATTACTTTTTAAA
>JAHDDF010000623.1 GCA_020629475.1 Saprospiraceae bacterium | reverse complement strand
AATTTTCCGCCTTGAAACATCGTCCATGCCGTAGGGTAGGGGGAAAGGCCCCGGATAAAGTCATGCACCTCCTTGGAGCTCTTCGAGAAATCGATTTTACAATCCTTATGAAAAATCTTGGGTGCCTTTGTGGCTTGGCTTGCATCCTGCGGTACGGGTGTATAATCGCCGGATTCCAATTTCTTGACGGATTTTAGCACTACTTCCGCACCGAGCTTCATCATCCTATCATGGACTTCACCCACCGTTTCATCCTCCCCGATGGGCATTCTTTCTTGGAGCAGCATGTCTCCCGTGTCGATTTCATGCTTCAAAAGAAAGGAAGTTACCCCGGTTTCCGTTTCACCTCGGATAACTGCCCAATTAATGGGTGCGGCACCTCGATACTTCGGAAGCAAGGAACCATGGAGGTTCATTGTGCCTAATGGCGGCATGTCCCAGACTACCACCGGAAGCATTCTAAATGCAACTACAACTTGAAGGTCCGCGTTCAAAGCTCTTAATTCCTCCACGAATGCAGGCGCCTTTAGATTTTTGGGTTGAAGGACTTTCAAACCTTTTTCCAAGGCATATTTTTTTACCGCCGATTGTAGGACCTTCTTCCCGCCTCTGCCACCAAGTTTATCCGTTGCCGTAATGACACCAACGATGTCAAAGCCGTTTTCCACCAGGATATCCAAGGAGGCTACGGCAAAATCGGGCGTACCCATAAATACGATTCTCATGCGATGGTTTTTTCAGTTACTCAAGTCGGGAAAATCCCCCATTGCTAAATGAAAGTCACAATGATATGAATTTCGTTCCCGATTGTGAAGTGAATATTAAGCAACGCTGAAATTTAGGTCAATTCAATATGGAAAAATGATTAGGGTCAAAGGTGTATATACCTTTGGGAAGGCAATTAGGTTAAGGGAGAAGTTAGCGCAAAGTAGCTGTTTAATTGTGACATTTTGAGGAGTGTCACTTTATTCGCTTTTCCCCGAAATCGCATTTATTAACTGCAAATCACGTCATATTCATGTATATTCTCGGCGATTTGATAAATCGTAGGAAAATGCAGACATTTTCGGCTTTGTCCCGACCGGATTTCAAACGAAGAATGAAGGAGGAGACATTTGACGTATTAGTAGTTGGAGGAGGCATAACCGGCGCGGGAATAGCGCTTGATGCCGCTTCAAGAGGGCTTAAGGTAGCCCTATTGGAAAAGAATGACTTTGCTTGGGGAACCAGTAGCCGTTCCACCAAACTGATTCATGGAGGTTTGAGATATCTCAAGCAGTTGGAGTTCGGTTTGGTGAAGGAGGTGGGCTTGGAACGTGCGGTGGTATATGAAAATGCCCGTCACGTTGTAATACCCGAAAGAATGTTGTTACCGATCGTAAAAGGCGGATCCTTGGGTAAATTCTCAAGCTCCCTTGCCTTGTGGGTATATGACGCCTTGGCGAAGGTTGAAAAATCCGAACGCCGTAAAATGTTATCCAAGGAGCAAACCGCTTCCGAGGAGCCGCTTCTTCGGAAAGATATTTTGAAGGGAGGTGGTTTATACTATGAGTATCGTTCGGATGATGCTCGTTTGACCATTGAGAACCTTAAGACAGCATTCGAATATGGCGCCTTATCCTTGAACCACGCGGAGGTTAAAACCTTTTTGGAGGAAAAGGGTCAGGTTTCCGGTGCATTGGTATATGATCACATAGATAAGGAGGAATTTAAAGTCAATGCTAAGATAGTGGTAAATGCCACGGGGCCTTGGGTGGATGATTTGCGTAGAATCGAGGCGGGTGAGGTAAAAGGGAAACGCCTGCACCTGACCAAAGGAATCCATTTGGTGCTCCCTCGCCATAGGTTGAACCTGAAGCAATCCG
>JAHDDF010000109.1 GCA_020629475.1 Saprospiraceae bacterium | reverse complement strand
ACGTCTAACGTCTAACGTCTAACGTCTAACGTCTAACGTCTAACGTCTAACGTCCCCCAATCCTAAAACTTCAATACCCCGGACTTTTTCTTACCGCTTTTATCCGCGGAAACATTTACCAAGGCATTTTTTACGGAGTCCGCCGTTTTCCCATCGAAAGAGGAGGTTAATCTTCCTAGGTCAACACCATTGATTACGGCAACCGTGGAAGCGATGGTTTCCGCCAATGCATTGTGATCATCCAAGATGATAAGACGTTCACCCATTAGCTTTCTCCAATAGCCCAATACATTGGGGTTGTCCTTGTAACCCGTTTCATTTACGTGGATGTGGAAGACATGGTACATGCGCTGTGCTTCCTCAAGGAGTTGCTTGTCGGAAAGGGGTTCGGAATCCTTGTAACCCATGATGTCCTTAAGGCTGTCCTTGCACAATTCCGGCCATGATTTCTCATCCCCGATGGTGAATAGGAATCCCTTGGTACCTCGTTTTTCGAAGCAATCGATGGAGGTGTGCCTTCCGGCAATAAGCCAAGCCAATAGGTAGGACTCCATGTTTTGTCCACCACCGTTCCCTTCGATAAAGATATCGGCAAGGGTCTGGTTCAGTTCGTCCGTACCGGATTCAAACTGTCCTACCTGGATAGGGCACCTGTCGGAAATGTGATCTCCTACGGCGGAGAACATGATTTGCGGATCCTCTACCTCGTGGTCAATCAAGGTGTCCATTAAGGAATCCAATTTGTGTCGGATCAAGTTCTCGGGAATTCTACCCATGGAACCCGTAACATCAAGGAATACTCCGATTGCCAAGGAATTTGGGTGCGCGTCTGAATCCCTGCTCTCCCTGAATTTGAGACCCTTGGGGTCCATTGACTTTGACATTTTTCGGGACTTATTGTTCTTGAAAATGTCATCCCTTGATTTTCCCGTGTAGCTGCTTTTTAAATGCTTGTAAGCATCGCTAGACCAATTCGTATAACCCATAGCTTTGGAATTAATAATGAATAATTAAGAATGAAAAATGGTCTTGAATCCTATAATTTTTCATTCTTCATTTTTACTTGTTAATTAAATATTCAATTCGTTGAACTTCCGTTTGAAATTCCCCTTCAGCATCCTTCTATACTCATCAAAGCAAGTAAATGCGTCCTTGTGCCTTTGGAGTAAAAACTCCATGAGCGCGGGATGGATGTCTTTTCTTAAGCGGATGCCCATTCCCGAAGGATCTCCAAGGAGATAAGCGGCGGTTCTTTTTGCCATTTCCGTATCGATCAAGGGTCTTGCCCGCTTCTTATCGAATGTTTCAGAAGGATACCAATGCTTGTAACTCGCGGAAGCACTCGAGATTTTATGCCCCTTTTTTTGACTGTGGTAAAAGGACGCGAATATGATTCCGTGCGTCTCGGGTACCACATAGATGGATTCCGGATTTATACCACCGTGTGTCCATCCCATTTCCGAGAAATAAGCGCAGCCTTCTAGCATTCTGGACAAAATCCACAACACGTGTTTTTGCGGTAGCACCAAGCGGGAAAGGGGTAGGGACCTATATTTGAAATCCACCTTTAGTTGCGTGCTAAACGACATGCCCCAAGGCAAATAATTGTGGAAATACTTTGCGGCAGGACCACGTTTATCCTTTAGCTTGCGGTAAGTCTCGTAGCTTTTTTCCAGCCATTCCTTGTCTCCCTTGAAAATGGCGTGATCCCCGTTTGATTCGAAATTACCGGCGTCATCCTTCAGGATATTTCGCCTGTCGTATTCCTCTTTCATTGCCGTAAGGCGAATAAAAGCGTCCGCCGCCTTGGGATGATCGCAAACATCCGGATGCAGGGTCATTAGTGCCTTTTTGTACAGGCGAACCACCTCATCTTTCCCGAAAATGGCTTCAAGGTTTGTACCCTTGTCCACCATCCTTATTAGGTGCTCCACGGTTGTGAAAGGTGTTGAAACCATCTTTGTTTGTTTTTGAAACTAAGTAATTCGTTTGCAATGTAAACTAAGTATTTTTCCGGATCAAGTTTACCCTCTTGGATTCGGAAGAATCAAGGAAAAAGAAAACCGCGTAGCCTAGTATTCATATAGGCTACGCGGTGCGTAAAATTTTTTGAAAATATTTCGGATTACTTTTTCGAGGAATCCAAAGCCATGGTCCTGTCATGCAGAAACTCTATAAGTTTTTGACGATCCTCGATGTTTTCCATCTCGTCGTAGGTGATGGGGTCACCGATATCGACCTTAATGGTCGTACCTTTTTTATTGATGACTTCATGTACCAAAAGCCCAAGGCGCAGGGCCATGCTGAATTTACTTACGAATTGGAACCAAAAGCTGTTTTGCCCATGAAAAAACATGGGTACAACCGTGCATTTGGTTTCATGGATGCGGGTGCATATGAAACGTCTCCAAGGCCATTCCTCAGCCGGCTTTGAAAAAGACCAACGAGGCTGGGTAGCAACGGCGCCGGACGGGAAAATAAGGAGTGCTTCCCCGTTCCTCAGCCTTTCTGTGGTTTGGCGCTTGGTTTCCAAGTTGGTTTCCATCGCCCTATCATCACCCCTGAAATCAACGGGTAATAAGTGTCCTTTCATTATGGGTTCATGGGACAGCACCTCATTGATCAGAAGGAAATAATCCTTGCGGACTCTAGTCGCGAGGTGAAGGAAAATAGCACCATCCACGATTCCGTAGGGGTGGTTCGCCACAAAAATCACGGGACCGGTTTTGGGAATTTTTTCAAGCTGTGCGGCATCGTAATCCATGCCGATATTGAGCTTGTCCAAGGACTCCTTCCAAACCTTCCAAGGATTGGGGTTGTTCTTGTGAAGTTCATTGTACAAGTCTTGCAACTCATCCTTGCCCGTCATTTTTTCAACGGTACGGATAATCATGGTTTTAAACCAGCCATCTTCGGGCGATGAATAGGAGAGGTTATACCCGTCATAGGCGCGTTCTCCCGGCTTCTGGATATTCTTATCTTCCAATTGGTTTCGTTTTACGGAGGAAAATTACTTTTTTTAGTTGATTGCCATTAAAACTTTCAGATATTTTTTCTTGATGCACGAATTTGACTTGATAAAATCCTTTTACGGTAACCGTTCGGCTAAGCGGAGCGGTGTGCCATTAATTAATCATATCAAGGAAGGATTATTGATTTTGGAGGACTTAGGGGCATCCAAAAATGCGAAAGGGGCGTTTTGTTTGCATCCTATATTTCAAGCGGATGAAGCATTGGTAAATGCCAATAAACAGGATTGGTCGGCTGTGTCCTCCGAGGTTTTGATTTTGGTCTTGGAATACCGGAAGGTGGCGAATGCTTATTTATCCTTCAGGGAAATAACCGATATTTCGGAGATTGAATTATCGCCATTACGGGAAGTCAATCTAATGCTTATTGCCGATAAGGTGCAAAACCGGAAGGATTTTGAGAAGTATCATAAAGGAAGTCATCCAAGGAGCAATGAATTGGATGCATATTTTAAAAATTGGTTAACCCGATTAGGGATTTCCGAGGAGCGGTACGAACAACTAAAACATAAACTTGAGGTGTATTAAGATGAATGCTATTGATACCATATGGTCTTATTTTAGTCAATTCAGAGGTGTAAAAGATGCGGATTTAGAGATTTTCCTACCCTTACTAAAACCCCGATCCCTTGAGAAAGGAGAGGTCTTTATAGAAGAGGGGGCGGTGAACCGTAAGATTGCATTTATCATTCAAGGAATAGTCAGGGCATACCATATAAAAGAAAACGGGGATGAGATTACCACCATGCTCAGGTGGGAAAATCATATCGTTTCCGCTTATGAACCGATTCTATTGGATGTGCCTTCCCGTTTTTATTACCAAGCCTTGGAACCTACGACCTTGGTGGAGATGAATTATGATGACCTTGAGAAAAAAATGGATGAATTCCCTAGGTTTGAAAAAATACGGAAGTTCTTCCTTCAAGAGATGTTGCTTCAATCCGTTCGAAAAATTGATTCCTTTATTCTAGAAAGCCCTGAGGAACGCTACTTGAGTTTACTGAATGAAAATCCTGATATTTTGATGCGGGTACCCCATAAGTATATCGCCAATATCCTGGGTGTAACCCCGGTTTCCTTATCGAGAATTAAGAAACGTATATCGGAAAAGAGATAAAATCCGTAGCTAATTCGGTGGATATTATCTTTTGTTAATCTCCTTTGCTTTTGCCTGCCTTTATATTTGAATCGTATTCAAGGATTTTCTTGGTACTTGAAAAGTAAAGCGCACCCACATGGATTACTTGCAGGCTTTTATTGAAATTATGACCATCTCCGGTTTACGCTATTTTATTATAGCGGGAATTCCTTTTGTATTTATTTACTTCGTTTTTAATAAATACTTTAAAAACGCAAAAATTCAAGATAAGGAAGCCAAGAAAAAAGACTTCTTTAGGGAGGTGAAAAATTCAATGGTTTCTACATTAATTTTTGCGATTGTTGCTATAATTTTTACCGTTTCACCCTTATCCGCCTTTACCCAGATTTATACGGATATTAATGCTTTCCCGATTTGGTGGATTCCCGTTAGTGTTATTATTGCCCTAGTGGTTCACGATACGTATTTCTATTGGATGCACAGGACATTACACCATCCAAAAATTTACAAAAAAGCGCATTTGGTACACCACCAATCCATAAATCCGTCTCCTTGGGCGTCTTATTCGTTTCATGCTTCCGAGGCGGTTTTAGAAGCCATGATTTTGCCAATAATAATAATTTTAATTCCCTTGCATCCCCTTGGGATTATGTCCTTTGCTATCTCTTCGTTTATTATAAACGTATATGGTCATTTAGGATTTGAAATATGCCCTAAATGGTTGAGGAAGAGTTTCTTATTTGAAATCGTAAATACTTCGGTGCATCATAATCTCCACCATTCCAAATTCAAGGGGAATTATGGTTTATATTTCCGTGTATGGGATAGAATCATGGAGACGGAACACCCGGACTATGTACAGGAATTCGATAAGGTTCAAGAAGCACGTTTCGGGAAACCGGTTACGAGTTATTCAATTACGAATTAATCAATTATCAATTACGAATTATTGAATTACGAAATAGCCATTTTAACTTGTGGTTACATTCGTAATTCGTAATTCGTAATTCGTAATTCGTAATTCGTAATTCGTAATTCGTAATTCTCATTCGTCATCCATTTTCCTTAATCGTTCATTAAGTACCAATAGGTTTTTACTTAATTCTTGTACCTGTTTTTCCAGTAAGATAACTTCCTCGTGTAAAGCGATTTCATCTTGTTCCCTTTTAGATGCCATACTTTCAATTTCCGAGGCGGATTTGGCTTCATCCATACCATTCATAATTACACCGATAAATAGGTTTAATACAATCATGGCACCGGTTAAAATAAAGGTGACGAAGAAGAAGGCGGCACCAAGGGGCGAAGCTGAACTTACCCTTGTAATACCTTTTTCCGCAAGGATGGCATCGGCAGCGGCATCATAACCGTAATTATCGCTACCGTACATATTGATATACATTAAATCCGTCCAGTCCTCCAAGGTAATGGCACGGAAAAGACTGAGCATGGTCGTTTGTAAATCGGCAAAGTGGATGGGGTCGTTTTCGGAGAACATAAAGGTTGCCATACAACCGTAGATGTAAAAATGTAACATCAATAAAACGAAAACATAAAACATCCCCGGAATGGATCGTAGCAATGCCGCCACGATGAGCTGGAGTTTAGGCAAAGCGGTAACCAACTTAAATACCCTCAGGATACGGGCAAGACGAAGCACCGCTACAAAACTCATATTTTCGGAGGGCAGTAGGCAAACCACTACAATCAAAAAGTCGAATACATTCCAGCCGTCCAGGAAGTATTTCCAAGGCTTGGTACCGTGGGCACCCATTTTTATGATAATCTCCAGGATGAATATCCAAAGGATAGCTTTGTCTATCCAGCCGAGGATATTGGCATATTTTGCCGCGAAGTCTTGGTAAGTTTGAATACCGACGATAACACCGGCAAGAATAATTACGGCAATAATAAAATTGCGGAACCAGAGCGAATCAGCGACGCTCTTGAAGAAAGATTGCATTTTCCCTTATGTTTGATTGTTCTCGGATGAATTTACAAAAATAGGAAATTAGATTTCAGGAACAAGCTCCTCTTTTTGGTGGAGGGGAATTGAAAAATAAAATCTAGCTCCATCGGTATATTCGCTATCAAGCCAAATATTTCCCTTGTGTTTTTCTACAATGCCTTTGCAAAGGGCGAGCCCAATTCCCGCACCCTCTTTCTTATTGGGTATTAATTGATGGAAAAGCCGGAATATTTTATCAGCGTATTTTGGGGCTACACCCGGACCATTATCCGTAACGGAGAAAATATGGTTCCCTTTTTCCGTAGTGGAGTGGGCAATTTTTATTACGGGTACTACCACATTGGAGTGCTTCAAGGCATTCCCGATTAAATTCATTAGAAGAGTCGTAAGTTGTTCTTTGTTCCCGTTTACGTGAGGAAGGGATTCTTCAATCAATAAAAGGGTATTTCTTTGATTGATATCCTGTTTTAATAGGGTAGCGGCAAGGTTAGAAACCTCGTTCATATCTACTCTTTCGAATTCATTCTCCTTGTTGCCGAGAATAACGTACTCCAATAAACCATTAAACATATCGTTCATGTTCTTGGAGGCGGTAATGACGTATTCAAAATACTCCGTTGCTTCGTCGGGTAATTCCTTTCCGAATTTTTTTAAAATAAGCTGATTAAAACTAACGATGGTTCGAACGGGAGTCCTTAGATCATGGGCAACGATATAGGCGAACTCCTCAAGGGTCTTGTTATATTCTTCCGCTTCCGTAAGTGCTTCCCTCAATTCCTCGGAGCTGATTTCCATGGAACGCTCAATGAGTTGACGATCCTTTTCGAAATGATCATAGGAAAGGCTGATCGAATTGAGTAGGGGTTCGAGTTCCTTGGGGATTCCATCCCCTTTCCAATATTTTTTTAATTGCCTTTTAAGCAGTTTATTCATGGTAATTCCTTGAGGGCTGTAAGGGTCATGGTTTGGTTGTGGAGCTCACAATGTCCGGATTCGAATTCCGTGGATATTTCACCATAAGAGAAAAAGCCACCGGAAGGGGGAATATTATCTTGGAAGGCTTCTAGAACCGCTTCTACTTCTTCGTCTATCCTATGGTTCAGGACTAATTTTCTACCCACGCAACTTACCATGAGAAGAAAATCCGGGGCTTCCATTTGTTCCTTGATTCGTCTTCCTGCAAGAGCCGCACCCTCCACTAGATTATCAAAATTCGCCTTCATTAATTTGGCAAAAGAGCCTTCCGGCATGTCGCCGGCAAAGGTCATGGATTGTTCCTCTTCATCAATGGAAAGAATGGTCCTGACTAAATATCTATCTTCTCCTTCTTCGGAGAGGGCTAGGGGAAACAGCAATGCATTACCGGGTAGCCCCTCCGATAATTCCTTGCCCAGATACTTTTTGTATAAGCCCAAGGCGGATTTTCCGTCTAATTCGTAGAGGACATTTCCCTTGGATTTCGTGATTTTCCTATCCGGACCAAAAGAGTCCCAACCGCCTTCATGTGAATTGGCTACTTGAATCTTATTACCGTATAATCCGATAATCACAACGGTTCCCGGGCAAGGCTTCTCGTTTAAACCCACTAAGGTTTTTTCAAAACGGCTACCGTCGCCCGCCATTCCTCCGGAAATTCCCGTTCCCTCGGGTAAACCCTTTTGTAGGCCTTTGACTAGACCTGTACCATTTACGATTTGCCCATCGGAAAAAACAAGGACATGTGATAAGTCCTCGTGGGATAAACTCTTTGAAAGCGCTAAGCCTAGGGCGTGAGAGTTTCCGTTGTAGGAAAGTACGTTTCCCGATCTCGTCTTAAGGATTGTCTTGTCAAAGCGTAGGAGATTGAAATGACAAACCTCGTCTTCAACCTCCTCTCCTTGCATTCCGCCGGAGGTGGAACAAAAGATAACATCGGAACCCGGAAATGCGGTTAATGCTTCATCCGGGAGAGATTCTTCCTCTAGTAATCGTCTTTCGGAAAAGACAAGTACCAAATGGGGATTATGATTAAGGGTAGGGACACGCATGCCCTTCCTTAGGGTAAACTGATGAACATTCATTTGGACGCCGGTGCATTAAAAAATAAGGTTTCGGGACAAGGGTTAGATGCTCGGCTATTGTCTTTTATTTGCCTTTAGGTCCTATAAAATAATCATTTAATGTGCCAAAGTAAAGCCGTGTGGCCATTCTTTGGGAAAATGGACATTAAAAAGAAGCTTCGTATCTCTTGGTTTGCATTTTATGGAAGCAACGGCGGCGACTTGTTTTTGTATCCAAAAGGAAACAAAACGGCATGATTTGCCCGTTATAATAACCAATCCCATTAGTTTTGAATACTGATTCTTCCGCCATCCTTGATGATTTTGATACACAATCTCCTTCCCCGGAACCTTCCGAATACGATTTGCTAAAGAAAACGCTTGGGTGGTTCTTACTGAATCTAATCCCTATTTGTATAAGGATAAATGATTGGAGGAATAGTTGTATCGAATACCAAAGAATGGCTCGGGAAAATGATCCTATGCTTCAATTATTTACCGGACCGCTGTTCGGAGAAACCGGGTTGGATTTTTTGATTGCCCTAATTGCAATTTTAGGAGGATTAACAGGCATTATCGGGTTCTTCCAATTTTATGGAAGAGTAAAATCCTTTAAGGAATGGATGCTCCTTTTTAATCCGGTGTTATTGTACTTTGTGTATTACTTCATTTGGGAGATGTTCTCCCGGTATTGTATCTGATATGATTTTGGATGAAGAGGTCATAGACGCATTTGCTTCAAGGGGATCGAAATTCTTGAAATACCGAAATAAAATAAATTGGTTTTATCTCGCCCTTATTCCTGTCTTTTTGAAAATAAGATTAATGATATGGTGGCAAAATGTGAAAGGTGCCGAAGCAAGTTTTGCCTCTTTTATTGAGACATCATATTTTTTTGGGGATTATGATATAATAGTAGTACTGATGTTTTTCACTTGGCTTGGTTTTGTAATATGGGGATACTTGAATTTTAAGGAATATGTCAAAGAAAAGAAAGAGAAGGGAGTAATTTATGGTCCACTCGGGATATGGTTATTGTATTTTTTAGGTCATTGGTTCGTGTTCTACTTTTAAATGAAAAAATATTAGCAATTTTCAAAAAAATATTTCTTGTGGATAATTATTTACAACTCATTAGTTTCCTTGATTTTATACCTTTTTTTTAGGGTGATATTTTATTTTACCCCTAACTTAGAATTCGTAATTCGTAATTCGTAATTCGTAATTTCTGTCATCCGTCATTTCCTAAACCTCCTCTTGCTCTTAAGATTCTTCCTGTCATTATCCCTACGCTCTTTCCCCCTAGCTTTCATTCTTTCGTTCTTAACTTGCTTACGGGAATCAGCCAATAATTTATCCATTAAATCCTCCCGTCCCATTTTAGTGAGGGATTCTTTAATTTGATTTTTATATTCTCTTTTATACCAAAAGAAAAATTGGTGTTGGTTTAATTTTTCCCGCTTGGTTTTCGCGGTATAAACCGGACGTAAAGTGTAAGGATGTAATCCCGTATAGTAAATAATGGTAGCCACCGTCATCGGGGTAGGCGTAAAGTCCTGGACTTGCTCCAATTTAAAACCCATGTCCTTGGTTTCGGCGGCAAGATTAGCCATGTCTTCCTCCTTGGAACCGGGGTGGCTAGAAATGAAATAAGGAATTAAAGGTTGTTTTAATCCGTGCTTTTTATTGAGTTCTTCGTATTTGTTTTTGAAGGCATGGAAATGCTTGAAGGATGGCTTACGCATTAATTTAAGCGTGTCGTCGGAGGTGTGTTCCGGCGCCACTTTTAATCTACCGCAAACATGACGGGACACCAATTGATCCATGTATTCGTCCAAGGAATCATCCCCGTTTTTATTGTATGAATCCACCAATAAATCATAACGGATTCCGCTAGATACAAAAGCCTTTTTTACACCCTCGTGCGCATCTACTTTCCTGTATAATTCCGTAAGCGGTTTATGTGAGGTATCGAGATTAGAACATACAACCGGGTGAATACAAGAAGGAGCCACACAACGGTCGCAAATGGATTGGATTTTCCCCTTCATTTTATACATATTGGCGGAAGGCCCACCAATATCCGAGATATATCCCTTAAAGCCCGGCATTTCCACTACCTTATCCACCTCCTTCATGATGGATTCCTCAGAGCGGCTGGCAATAAATTTCCCTTGGTGCGCCGAAATGGTACAGAAGCTACATCCCCCAAAACACCCACGGTGCATATTGATGGAAAACTTAATCATTTCAAAAGCGGGAACGGAGCCACGCTTTTTGTACTTGGGGTGGGGTAGACGTGTGTAGGGTAAGTCAAAAGACCTATCAATCTCTTTCTCCAACATCGGTGGATATGGTGGATTAATCACCAATAACTTATCCGAAACGTTTTGAAGGATTCGCCGAGCTTGCACCTTATTGGATTCCTGCTCAACCACCTTGAAATTAGCGGCAAAAGCCTTTTTATCTTTCAAGCATCTTTCATGGGATGAGAGGATAACATCCTCCCAGTTTTTATTCTTGGGTGCAGGCTTTTCCTTATCCTGTAAAAATGCCGTTTGCTTAATGGAAGTCAAGGAAGAAAAAGGAACGCCCCTATCCAATAATCGTAGTACCTCACGGAGCGGCATTTCCCCCATACCGTACACCAAAAGGTCAGCACCGGTATCAGCAAGAATGGAAGGATATAATTTGTTTTCCCAATAATCATAGTGGGTAATTCTTCTTAAGGATGCTTCCACACCACCGATTAATACCGGGACATCCGGATATAAATCCTTGAGGATTTTGGTGTAAACCCGTGTCGCATAATCCGGGCGGTAACCTGCTTCGCCACCGGGGGTGTAGGCATCCGTAGAACGTTTCCGTTTACCGGCGGTATAATGGTTCACCATGGAATCCATACAACCTGAAGTAACCCCGAAGAATAACCTAGGCTTACCGAATTTCTTGAAATCACGGAGGTCATCCCTCCAATTCGGCTGAGGGATAATACCCACCTTGAAACCTTCATCCTCAATAATACGCCCGATAACCGCCGTCCCGAAGGAAGGGTGATCCACATAGGCATCACCTGACACGATAATCACGTCAAGTTGTTCCCAGCCCCTTTTCTCTACCTCTTTTTTGGTAATGGGTAACCAATCCGTTATGGGTCGTATTTCCTCCATGGCGCAAAGATACGGTTTTTTACAGGCGTAAATTCATACTCATGAAGCAAACACCAAATCCCGGCAAAAGTTCCATGCCCCCCCCCCACGTCCAAGTCTCCAGACTTGGATGCCATACGCTCTAAAGAGGTTAGTCTCCGGACTTGGATGGCATACGCTCTAAAAAGGAGGTTAGTCTCCGGACTTGGACGCCATTCGAGATCATACGATTTAGTATGTTATTTATTAAACTTCAACACTCTATTCCCTATGTTCATCTCCCTCCCTCAAATCATAATAATCCCGACAAAACCCAATAATCTCCACCGGGATCAATCCTTGTTTCCCAAGATAATCCCTCGCACTAGAAAACACATAATGCTCCGCCTTATCCACGATCCTTGGCTTCACGGGATTTTGATGGATGTAATTCACCCTTCGCCACACTTTCTCATCCGAGTCCAAGAAGACCGGATGATTTCCCTCTT